>NZ_SMMC01000021.1 GCF_009711445.1 Curvivirga aplysinae
GGGAGCGTAATAAGGCATATCACTGAGCTGACAACGATCACACCTGCTACTTCCTCCGGCTGGTGGTCGTATAAATTGGCAAATAAATAATTGAATACGGCGGATGGTATGGCGACCTGAATGAGGACAATACCACGTACATCGCCCTCAAAATCAAAAAGCCCTAACGCATTTTTTATCCTGTGATCCTGCCTTGATCTTACAGTTTCTCGCCGCGGATAAGGCGCGGTAAATCCCCAATCACACCCATGGCATGGCGCATAAAGAATTTTTTCGCGGGCATGACTTTGTTAAGGGCTGCCAAGCCAAGATCACGTGCCAAACGGATCGATGCATGATCATTTGAAAACAATCGTAATAAGCCATCGCAAACCGCCGCTAACATAACATTATCAAAGCGACGCCATTTTTCATATTCTGTTAAAATACTATGTGATCCGATATCAAGACCTAAACGTTTTGCATCCACCAAAATTTCTGCCAAGGCAGCCACATCGCGGATACCAAGATTATAGCCTTGTCCTGCAATTGGATGAATGCCATGGGCGGCATCCCCTGCTAATACGAGCCTATCTTCTACATAATGATCAGCCAGTACCAAATTTAAGGGATAAGCAAATCGTGGGCCGGCGAGTTTTAAATCACCTAACCAATCACCAAAGCGAAGTTGCAATTCAGCCATGAAGTCTTCTTCGGGCAAATCCATAAATTCTTTGGCTAGTTTGGTTTTTTCTGACCAGACGATATTGGTGCGACCATCCGTCATTGGCAGCATGGCAAAGGGGCCATTGGGCAGGAATAGTTCGACCGCTGTGCCTTGGTGGTCGCGTTCATGTTCCACAGTACAGACAATGGCGGTTTGATCGTAGTTCCATTCATTATGTTTAATGCCTGCTTCTGTGCGAATTTTGGACTTTCGTCCATCCGCAGCAACCGCCAGGGCTGCTTCGATTTGTCGACCATCTGTCAGTGTCAATGTTGCTTTATGGCTGGTTCGTTCAATGGTAGCCACGCCGACGGGGTGACATAGATGAAGTTCCCCACCTGCATCGGTTGTTTCATATTCTTTTGCCAATTTATAAAGCGCAACACGTGTTTGGCGGTTCTCAATAATATAGCCTAGGGCTGCCTCACCATATTCTTCGCCCAGATCACGATGATCATAATGCATAAATAAAGGCGAGATACCACGCATCGGATGACCATCAGCAATCCGTACATCATAGATTGGGCTGGCATGGTCTTCGATATAATCCCAAAGACCGATACCTTTAAATACTTGCGCTGATCCATAGGAGATTGCCGAAGCGCGTCCATCATAATCGCCTTCTACCTGATAGCTTGGTGTGTCGAAATCGATCACGGCGACTTTTAAGCCGCCTTTTGCCAAAGCACAGCCAAGGGTCATGCCTACGAGGCCGCCGCCAGCAATTGCTACATCAACTTTGAAGATATCAGAATTTTGGGACATGGATGCCACCTTTCGTAATATGCGACTTGTTCAAATCAACGCGTCTGAATCTGCTTCTATATAATATACGTGCAAAAAAGCTAAATTGATTTGCCGCATATATAGGCTTTTTTGTCTAAAAGAGCCAGTGGTTAATATATATGATTAAAATATAGGCATATATAAAATAGTGATTAAATATTAGGCATAAACATAGGGTTTTTCTTGGTATTGCTGCAATGCAAT
>NZ_SMMC01000091.1 GCF_009711445.1 Curvivirga aplysinae
AAATAAAAGTTGAAAAGATTACGACATTTAGAATACCCCCTCCAACTCCCTTACCCCCCTCTTGATTTGAGGGGGTTTTCTTGTAAAGATGGAAATTGATAAAAGAAAAGGCCCCGGAATATCCGAGGCCTTTAATCTTTTTACACCAATCAAGTGATATAATGAATTACATCACCCCAAGGTCCTTAGCTGTCGCATCTAAACATTCACGAGCCGTATCAATCAAAAGATCAATCTCTTCTTTTGTTGCGATCAATGGTGGGGAAGCAACCATTACATCACCACAAGCACGCATGATCACATTACGTTTAAAGAAATGATCTCGACAAACGGTGCCCGCTCTACCTTCATTAGGAAACCTTGTACGCGCCTCTTTATCATTTGTAAGTTCGATTGCACAAACAAGACCAACGGAGCGTACTTCCCCAACGATTGGATGATCTTTTAGCTCTTCCAAACGTTTCGCTAAATACGGGCCAGTTTCATTTTTAACTTTTTCAACCAAACCTTCTTCTTCAATGATTTCCAAGTTACGCATCGCAACCACTGAAGCTACAGGATGACCGGAATATGTATAGCCATGGTTAAAATCGTCACCTGCTTTATAGAAAGCTTCCCATACACGATCACTTACACCTGTTGCAGAAATAGGTAAGTAACCAGAGGATAACCCTTTAGCCATTGTCATCAAATCAGGTTCAATACCAAATGTTTCTAACCCGAACCAATTACCTGTGCGACCAAAACCCGCGATAACTTCATCGCAAATCAACAAAATATCATGCTCTTTACAGATACGGTTGATTTCAGGCCAATATGTTTTTGGTGGGATAATCACACCACCGGCACCTTGGAATGGTTCACCAATGAAGGCAGCCACGTTATCTGCGCCAACTTCCAGGATTTTCTTTTCAACTTCTTTGGCTGCATGAAGACCGAATTCATCTTCGGACATATCACCGCCTTCACCCCACCAATAAGGCTGCATCACATGCTCAATGCCGCCGATTTCAAGACCTGCTTGCTTATGCATGCCGCTCATCCCACCTAGGCTGGCACCAGCAACTGTGGAACCATGATAGGCGTTTGTGCGTGAAATAATGATCTTCTTACTTGGTTTTCCAACATGTTGCCAGTAAGTACGAGCCAAACGTAGATTGGTATCATTCGCTTCTGAACCAGAATTGGAAAAGAACACATGGTTAAAATTATCTGGCAACAAAGAGCATAGTTTTTCTGCTAGTAATGCGGCTGGTGCTGTCGTTGTTTTGAAGAAAGTATTGTAATAGGCTAATTCTTTCATTTGTTCAGCGGCTAAATCCGCCAATTCATCACGACCATAGCCAATGTTTGTGCACCAAAGGCCAGCCATGCCATCAAGAATTTTTTCGCCATCAATATCATATAGGTAACAACCTTCACCACGTACAATTACACGTGCGCCACCGTCATTATCCAACCCTTTTGAATCTGTAAAAGGATGGAAATGATGATCGCTATCCGCTTTTTTAATCGCGGCTTTATCGTAATTTCTAATCTTATTCATAATCACACCTATATGTTTCCACATTTACATGAGGGGTGCCCCTCACCTCTTTCAAATTTCTTCAGAGACAGAACATCTCTATTTGTGATCACAATTACACCACCACCATATAAATTGCAAAAGAAATCGACAATGTGATCACATTTCAAATTTTTAATGAAAAATTGTGAATTATAGGCGTTTCACATCAGGAATTGTTCAAACATTGTTTTTTTGAAAAATACTTCTTAGAATACAATATATTCAATTCTTGTTAATTCTGGAGTGTAAAATGCCCAAAGTAAGTGTTTCCTCTCAAGATCTTAAGCAAATCTCTTCACTTTTACCGTCTATTGAAAAAGCGTTACCCCAAATTCTCGCAGATTTCTATAGATGGATAAATGCAACTCCGGAAATCAAGAATATACTTGATATAAGCACGAGTAAGTCAGAAGATTTAATAAAAGAACAAACCAATCATTGGATGCAGTTACTAAAAAACGGCCCAGATGACAACTTTCAAGAAAGAGAAAAAAACATAGGGCGTATCCATCATCAAATGTGAAATCTTTGAATACGATACGCCTTAGCATGAATGAAGTCGTCAGTGACATTGGGGCACAGTTAAATCAATTTTTTTCTTACGACCTACCGCATAAAGTCGTTCGCATTGCTAAATCCGACCATGTGATTTGGAAAAAACGTCTTGCAGATATGTTAGCAGGTAAAGAAAGCTTACGTGCAGGAGAATTAGCTAGCCACCGTGAATGTCGTCTCGGAAAATTCTACTATGGCCCAGATGCAGCTATGTATCGTAAATCTCCGGATTTTGCGAAATTGGAAGCTCCTCATGTAGAAGTCCATAAATGGGGCATTGAAGCTGTAAAACGCTACAACAATAGTGACGTTGCTGGCGCATTAGAAGCTGTTGAAAAAGTAGAAGAAGCATCTAAAGATGTTATTCGACTACTTGATAACCTTGCTAAAACACCGCTTAAATTTGAAGACACCCCCTCTTTCTAATAAGAGGCAATAAAAAAGGGAGCCTAATTGCTCCCTTTTTTAATTAAATATAAGTATTATCAAACATTCAGTAATAAATGCTCTCGTTCCCAAGAAGTTACCACACGATGATGTAATTCCATCTCGAAATGCTTCACTTCCTGAATGTTCTTGATCACACGTTCCCCCAACATATCTTTCAATGGGCGCGCTGAATTCATCTTATTCAACGCATCCCCAAGATGACGCGGCAAATTGAATTTCAAGCGATACGCATCCCCATCAATCGGCTTTGTTGGCTTACGATTTTCCTGAATGCCTAACAAACCACAGGCAAGTGTTGCCGCCATCACCAAATACGGGTTTGCATCCGCACCAGGCAAACGGTTTTCAACACGACGAGCAACTGGTTCGCTATCTGGAACACGAATACCAACAGTTCGGTTGTCATATCCCCAATGCGTATTAATCGGCGCGTCTGTATAAGGAGAAATACGACGATAACTGTTCACATTAGGCCCAAAGAAAGGCATTGCCGCCGGACAATATTTCTGAAGACCGGCAATATACTGCATCAGATATTTGGAATTTTTACCTGTCTTGGTCACAAAAATATTTTCGCCGGTTTCCGCATCCACGATAGATTGATGGATATGCATGGAAGAACCCGGCTCATTATGATACGGCTTTGCCATAAAGGTAGCGTAGATATTATGTTTGAAAGCAGCCTGACGCACAGTACGTTTAAACATGAAAACCTGATCCGCTAAAGACAGCGGATCGCCATGGTTAAAGTTAATTTCCATCTGTGCAGAGCCTGCTTCGTGGATCATGGTATCCACATCCAGATTGGATCGCTCACAAAATTCATAAATATCTTCTACAACAGGGTCGAATTCATTTGCAGCCTCAATACCGTAAGCTTGACGACCATACTCGCGACGTCCGCTCAAGCCAATGGGGGCTTCAAGATTTTGTTGTGGATCTGTATTCTTATCAATGAAATAGAACTCAAGTTCCGGTGCGACTACCGGTTTCCATCCTCTTTCATCATACATTTTCAATACGTTTTTCAAGATGGAACGTGGTGCAATATCGACCAAAGATTCGCCATCTAAATAATATGCATCGCAAATCACCTGTGCTACAGGTTCATCATACCAAGGTACAATTTGCATTGTTGCTTCGTCTGGAACCATCAAAATATCATTGTTGGTTTCATCTACGACTTCGGATTCATCACAGAAATCACCTGTCACTACCTGATTAAAAATCACTTCAGGTAAACGAAGGCCTTTGTTGCTTAATCCGCTTAGAAATTTGTCTGCGGGCAGGATCTTACCACGCATGATACCTGTAATATCTGGTACCAAACATTCTACTTCGTCAATTTTGTTCTCACTGATCCAATCGTGAAGTTTTGACATCAATCACCATTTTGGTTGTTTCATATTTGTGATCACATTATTATCTAATTAAATAGAGATTTCAATAGATGATCATAAGGGAAGATGAACTGTCCCACATAAAAATCAACAGGTGGCTGTGAAATGGGAAAAAAGAATTACAAAAGAGGACCTTAAAAAGTTCCTTAAAAAGCATCCGGATTTACAAAGCATTGATATGAGATCCGTCTAGATAAATATTATGAAAGTATGACTTTCCTACAGCCAAGAATGTCTCAAATCTTACAAAATTGTTGTGTTAACGTGCAAATCATCGCACAACTATACATAAATTAAGTTATTTTCTGGAATTGGCATGTCACAGACATACTTACATTCATGGACACCAACTGGTGACAAACGCAAAGATAAACGCGTTGAAACCGCCCTTCCTGTTGTAGTCGGCAGTTTAACAGGTACGGCTATTAATATTAGTATGGGTGGCATGGGTTTTACACCTGATGGTTTGGGGCTCGTTCCGGGTATGGAAACGCATTGCATCTTAAAATTCAGTTCTGGTCCAATTACTCTGGGCTGTAAGGTCATTCATGCCAATCGTGATATGTCTGTATTTGGTGTTCAGTTTCTTGGGTTAGACAAGGAAGCCTTTGAAAAAATTCAATTTTTGATCACACATCCCACCAAAGGGTTGTAAATTTACATTATTTAGATTTGTCATTTGCCATGTAAATGCCTTATTCTTCGCCTAATTTATTGATACTATGCGTAAGTTGGGGATATGGCATTGAACAACGTCATCAAAGCTGGATTATTAACAATAACACTGACTATTCTTGCGGCCTGTGGCACCAATCCGGTAACAGGGCAACAAGAGTTTCAACTGGTCTCTCAGGCTGAAGAAATCAACATTGGTGATAAGCAATATCCACCAACCAAACAAGCGCAAGGGGGGGAACTTTCTGAGTTCAAAGACCTCAACGCTTATATCAATCGGGTCGGAAAAAAAATTGCAAAACATAGTCATCGCCCTGATTTACCTTACGAATTTGTAGTCTTGGACAACGCTGTGCCAAATGCTTGGGCCCTACCCGGTGGTAAAATTGCAATCAACTGGGGCCTCCTCCTTGAAATGGATGATGAAGCGGAACTTGCCGCCGTTTTAGGACATGAGATTGTGCATGCTACTGCGCGTCATGGTGCAAAATCCATGGAACGAGGAATCGCGGCACAAATTGCTCTGGCTGGTGTGATGATCGGCGCGGCAACAGCCGACCTAGATGGTGGTGTTGAAAAGGTACTTCTAGGTGGTACCATGTTAGGAAGTCAGTTGATCCTCACCCGATATGGTCGAAATGCTGAATATGAGTCAGACAAATATGGCATCGAATATATGGCAGCAGCTGGTTATGAACCTGCTGCTGCTGTTCGTCTTCAAGAAACCTTTGTCCGGTTATCAGGTGATAAGAAATTGAGTATCGTTGATGGATTATTTGCCTCCCATCCTCCCTCTCAAGATCGCGTTGAAAGAAATAAAGTTACGTCTACCCAGTTTGATCAATATGAACCTAAAGATGGATGGATTGTAAACCGAGCGGAATATCAAAAAATGATTGAACCAATCCGTTCACTGAAGAAATCAAATGAGAAAATTGAGCAAGCCAGTGTAAAAATCAAAGATAAAGACGCATTCGCTGCGTTAAGCCTCATTGATCAAGCGGAGGAACTATCCCCTCAATCAGCGACCCCACATGCAATGCGGGCAATCGCATTGGAACAACAAGGCAAATACCGAGATGCAGAACGTGAGATTAACAAAGCACTTTCTATACGTGGTGATTACTTCCAATTCTACGAGCTAAAAGCCAAAATAGCCGAAGAGCAAGGCGACACAACTACTGCATTAACATCCCTTCAAACCGCGAACAACCTTCTACCGACAGCAAGCAATAGCTATGCTTTGGGAAATTTAAATTTAGCAGCTGGGAATAAACAGGCGGCTCAACAATATTTTTCTGCCGTTGCAAATTCAAACTCTCAAGATGGTCGCGCTGCAGCACGAAAACTTGCAAAACTTGAAATTGCCCAGCAGCCAGGAAAATATATCCGTATTCAGGGACAACTTGACCAGAATACCCGTCTATATGTCGGTTTCCAAAACAGAAGCCCGCTTACTATTCGTGATGCTTTATTAGAAGTTAGCCTACCGGATGGAAGACGTGCATCCGTGCAACTTCCTCAGCCTATTGCCTCAGGAAAAGCAATTTCTATTCCGACGCAACTTTTGAATGTAGACGCTTTTAATGCGCAGAACATTCGTGTTCGCGTTACTAGCATCGTTACAGACTAAGTGAAATATAATGAGAATTGATATCGACAAAGCTTTACGCGAAGGCATCTTAACTGAGGGACAAGTGATTGCCCTAAAGGAAATGAACCAACGTAAAACAACATCTTCGGCTCTATCAGATCAAGATGAAAAGATCGGATTGATCAAAGGCTATAATGATATTTTCATTACCTTGGCCATCCTTCTATTAGCTTTTGGGGTTTATCTGGTTTCCCCGGATGATTTAAACGGTATCTTCATTGCTGCATTAGGTTGGATTTCTGCGGAAATCTTAAACAGGAAATATCGATCTATATTACCTATGATGGTATCGACTGCTTTGCTGGCGGGTATGATTGAAGTTTTGCCAATCGATTTATTAACCGATTTTGGTGATGCGACTGATTTCAGCATAATTCCATATACGCTAATTCCATTAGCTATTTTGGTAGCAGCTTATTGGCGCTTTAAATTACCCTTCACCCTTGCGTTGATAGCTACTAATCTTGTTATCACCACAATGATCTTGATGCTAACAGCCGCATGGAAGGTTTTAGGCATCAGTCTTTATGACAACGAATATCTGGTGCAACTATTTAGTTTCCTCTCAGGTGTCGTCGTCTTTATCTTTGCAATGCGGTATGATTTATCAGATCCAGAACGCATCACACGACGTGCCGATTGCGCTTTCTGGCTTCATATAATTGCTTCTGCCTTGATCATCCATGGCGCCTTAGGGCAAACACTATCCAATGTTGAAGATAGTTCCATCTTGCTCGTAGGCTGTGTATTGCTTTTCATCCTTGTTGTTGCTCTGCTGATCAATCGAAAATCGCCAATTGTTGCTAGCCTTATTTACGCAGGATCAGCAATTTATTTTGTCACAGAAAATGCTGTATCCAGTGATGGTGATATTTCTTTGGCAATCACCACGATTATCTTGGGTATTGTAATGTTTGCGACCAGTATCTTCTGGCATCAACTGCGTTACTTTATTATGAGTTTTATTGAGGATACGAAGCTGGGTGAAAAACTTCCTCCTGCACATGCACCTGAATAAAAAGCCAAATTTACCCATAAGAAAACCCCTTATCTTTTACAAGATAAGGGGTTAGTTCTACTTACAGGAAAATACGATCAAATCGTATTTCGGGCTTATAAACCAATCGCCTGTTCCGCAGAGACATAATCATATCCCAGCGTGTCAGCAACAGCTTTATAAGTTACTTTGCCTTCGTGGATATTCAAACCATTGCGAAGATGTACGTCCTCCGCCAAGGCCTTCTTATAACCACGATTTGCAAGTTGGATTGCGAAAGGCAATGTCACATTGTTCAACGCGAATGTAGATGTGCGTGCCACACCACCTGGCATATTCGCCACACAATAATGAACGACACCTTCTTCAATATAAGTTGGATCCGCATGCGTTGTTGCACGGGATGTTTCTAGACAACCACCTTGATCAATCGCAATATCAACCACAACTGCACCATCGTGCATTTTTTTCAATAGATCACGCTTGATCAATTTTGGCGCCGCTGCTCCCGGGATCAACACAGCACCGACAACAAGATCAGCTTCACATGCTAATGTTTCCAACGCATCAACTGTTGAGTATACGGTTTTTGCTGTGCCTTTAAACACATCATCCAAATAGCGCATGCGGTCAACATTACGTTCTAGAATAGTAACATCAGCCCCCATACCAACAGCCATACGCGCCGCATTGGTACCGGAAACACCACCACCAATAACAAGAACCTTACCCGGTGCGACACCGGGTACGCCACCTAGCAATGTACCACGACCACCTTGTGCTTTTTCCAATGCATGTGCACCTGCTTGAATGGACATACGACCTGCAACTTCACTCATCGGTGCCAATAGAGGCAAACCACCGCGGGTATCTGTCACTGTTTCATAAGCAATCGCAACACAACCAGACTCAATCAAACCTTTTGTTTGTTCTGGATCCGGTGCCAAATGAAGATATGTATAAAGCAACTGACCTTCGCGCAGCATTTTACATTCAACTGCTTGAGGCTCTTTCACTTTCACAATCATATCTGCACGTGCGAAAACTTCTTCCGCAGTGTCAACAATTTCTGCACCAGCAGTGCGATAAGCATCGTCATTAAACCCGATACCGGCACCTGCTTTTGTTTCAATAATCACCTGATGGCCGTGATGAATCATTTCACGAACGGAAGATGGCACCATTCCTACACGGTATTCATGGTTTTTGATTTCTTTTGGTACACCTACCAACATGGCTTGGTCTCCTAATTATCCCAACTGAGTTTTCTCAATTTATTTGTGGTAACTTAATTATAAGTTTTTCTTATAGGCTTTATAAATGTGATCACATTTATAAAGC
>NZ_SMMC01000175.1 GCF_009711445.1 Curvivirga aplysinae
AAGAATCATCTTAGACCCATTGTCTAGGTTGTTATATTAGCGTACCATATATCTTAATTTACTTATCCGAAAATCAATCTGGATTTAAGAGACAGGGCCGCCTATGGCCAAGGGAGCTAAGAACGTGTTTGGGTCAAAAAATAAACAACCGCAAGCTGAAACATCGACACCGACGCCAAAGAAAGCAGCAACCATGCTTTCTGTAATTGCCGAAGGTATTGAGATCGGTGGTGAGCTACAAGGCGCTGGCGATGTACAACTGGATGGTGGCTTTACAGGTACAATTAAATGCCATGCTTTGACAATCGGACAAACAGGTAAATTGGACGGGAAAGTCGAAGCAGAACAAGTGACCATTTTAGGCAATTTAAAAGGCGAAATTCGATCAAAGAAAGTCCGTCTAAAAAATAGCGCGCATGTTGTTGGCGATGTTTACCATGATGTTCTTGAAGTAGAAGCAGGCGCGAAAATCGAAGGCCGCTACAGCCGCAAAATGACTTTGGATACGAAACAAAAACCAGTAGCGCCTGTATCTTTGGCAGCTGTTAAGGATAACAAAGCAGCCGCTGAATAAAAGCGAATCGTTTTTATTTTAGATAAGGCTAAAAATATTTTGCGCATAAATACGTATGGGTGGACTTGATTTTAAAGTCCACCCTTTCTTATATGTATCACATAATAATTTCTGATTAGGACAAAGACATGTTATCAAGCGATCTTATTTGAAATAAAGATTCAGCTTGTAAATGTGATCACATTTTGAATAGACTGCGCTCAGAGAAATTAAGACGTGATTTCGATGCATAGTCGAAGATACAGTTTAGGCGAACTTTTATAAGGACTGAAAGCCATGTTAGATAAAACAAAATTCTACATTAATGGTGAATGGGTAAACCCGGTAAAACCAAAAACACTAGATGTGATTGATCCGTCTACCGAAGAAGCTTGTGCCGTCATTTCCATGGGTGGCGAAGCAGATGTGAACAAAGCAGTTGCATCAGCACGTGAAGCATTTGAAACATATAGCCAAACTTCAAAAGAAGAACGGTTGCAATTGTTAAAAAACCTCATGGATATCATGAATAAAAACAATGCAGATATGGGTGAAGCTGTTCGTTTGGAAATGGGCGCGCCAAAAACATTAGCGGATAATTCCCAAGCTGGGTCAGGTCCTTGGCATTTAGGCGGCTTTATTGAAGCTTTAGAAGAGTTTGAAGACGAATCTAAATATCGTGATACCGAAAAAGTTATTCGTCATGAGCCAATTGGCGTTTGTGGTTTGATCACACCATGGAACTGGCCTGTTAATCAAATCGCCTTGAAAGTAATTCCAGCAGTTGCCGTTGGTTGCACCGTCGTGTTGAAACCAAGTGAAATTGCACCGCTTTCAGCAATGGTATTTGCAGAATGGATGGAAGAAGCAGGTTTCCCGAAAGGTGTATTTAACCTTGTAAATGGTGATGGTCCAAGCGTTGGTTCTGTTATGTCCAAACACCCAGATATCGACATGATGTCCTTCACAGGTTCCACACGTGCTGGTGTTATGGTGACAAAAGATGCAGCAGACACAGTAAAACGCGTTTCTTTGGAACTAGGCGGCAAATCCCCAAACATCATCTTTGCCGATGCAGACCTTCAAAAGGCAGTAAAAACAGGCGTTTTGACTTGCATGAATAACACAGGCCAATCCTGTAATGCACCAACACGTATGTTAGTTGAAAAATCTGTATATGACGAAGCGGTAAAGATCGCTGAAGAAACAGTACAAAAAGTACAAGTTGGCCCAACCACTGAAGAAGGCCGTCATATTGGTCCTGTTGTAAGCGAACTTCAGTTCAATAAAATCCAAGGTTTGATTCAAGCAGGTATTGACGAAGGTGCACGTTTAGTTGCTGGTGGTGTTGGTCGTCCAGACGGTTTTGAAAAAGGCTACTATATCAAGCCAACAATCTTTGCGGATGTGAATAACGAAATGACGGTTGCGGCTGAAGAAATCTTTGGCCCAGTCTTGGCGATAATCCCGTTTGAAACAGAAGAGGAAGCAATCAAAATCGGTAACGACACACCATATGGCTTGGCAGCTTATGTTCAAACTCAAGATTTAGACAAAGCCAACCGTGTTGCACGTAAATTACGCGCCGGTATGGTTCACATGAATGGTGGAGGTCTATCCCAAGGCATGCCATTTGGTGGTTACAAGCAATCCGGTATTGGTCGTGAAGGTGGTAAATGGGGTCTGGAAGACTTCCTTGAAACCAAAGCAATCACTTGCTAATCACGCTTTATAGCTGAAACATAAAAGGGCCTGAATTTATCTTCAGGCCCTTTTTATTTATTTGTAGTTACCCCTTCATCCAATTTTATGAGGCAACGGGTCCAACATTGCTTTACTGGAAGGACGGCTTGCCATCATATTTCGCCAAGACATCAAGTTTGTTAAATCTTCACGATCCGCCCAAGTAATTTTACGTAGTAAGGTAATCAGAAAGGCATTTAGTAAAATATCTGCCATAGTGAGCTTACCATTCGCAATAAATACACGGCCTTCCAGATCGATATTTAAACGTTCCAATCCTTTATGAGTTTGACCCCGCATCCATTCTTGTGCATCCGTCGCTGGCACACGATGACTTTTATAGAACTGAACGGCATCTTCTGTACCGCGCCACCAAGTTAAAAGTGGCGAGCAGATTTCAAGATATACCCGCCTCACCCACATATTTGTTTCAGCACGTTCTTCCGGTGTATTTCCAAATAAAGACGTACCACTTGCGGCAACTTCATCCAGATACGCACATATGGCTGTGGTTTCGGTGATGATTGTTCCATTGTCCAAGCGCAAGGCAGGCACTTCACCACGGCTATTCACATTTTCCAGATAATTCGGCTCTCTATTAGCTAAATTTGCCAGATCAATATGCTCCACCTCTAGTGACAATCCTTCTCGTTCCAAAATAAAATGTCGAACGGTTACAGGGTTACATCCGGGCGCATTTGCATCATATAAAATCATAAGAGCTCAACTACCTCTCTAATGCCATTCAGGCATCATAGCTTAAATTTCTCTTTAGCTTCTGAGCTGAAAGTAAAGCCAGTACCGGGACGATTTGGGATCTCAACCAAACCATCCTTGATGACCATTTCTTCGTTAAAGAGCGGACAAAACCATGGCATATGTTCCACGGACATACAATTCGGGGCAGAGCCAGCAATAGATAAACTTTGTTCTGTAAAGATATGCGTGGAAATAGGCATATTTGCAGCCTCTGCCATTGCTGCGGTTTTGCGCATTTCAGTCAACCCACCAATACGCTGTAAGTCAGGCATTAAGACATCACAAGCTTTCTTATCGATATAGTCTTTCATACTATATTTCGTATAATCTGTTTCACCGCTAGCGATCGGTGTATCAAGTGCTACACGTACTTCTGCATGACCTTCCAAATCATAAGCAGGCACAGGTTCTTCGAACCAGACAAGATTAAATTCTTCTAATTTTCGGCCCAGTCGAATGGCTTGCTTGGGATTAAAGCTTTGATTGGCATCTACCATTAATTCAATTTCATCACCTACAGCGTCACGCACTGCACGAACGCGTTCTACATCCTTTTTGATATCATTATGACCCACGCGAATTTTCATACCTCTAAAGCCTTGATCAATAAATTCATTGGCCTCTTGTTGAAGTTCATCAATGCTTTGCGACATCCATAAACCACCACTTGCATAGGTTTTTATCTTATCCCTGCACGCGCCGAATATGTGATGCAATGGTCTATTGGCTGCTTTCCCAACCAAATCCCAAAGCGCTGTGTCAATCGTTGATAAGGCCGATATAGTTACTCCCGCATGCCCCATTGGATTAATCTCTGAAAAGATTTTCTGCCAAATCATTTCAATATAATGAGGGTCAGCATCGATTAGATGATGATTAAACCCCTTTAACATCTCATCCAATGATTTTAGGCGCACACCGTTCAAAGAAAAAAGATAGGCTTCGCCAACAAGACCTTCATCCGTTTCAATTTCAAGTAAAGAACATCCAACTGACCGCATATCATGGATCGCAGTTTTTACAGGTTTCTCAAAAGGAACTTCCACCAAAGTGGTTTTAACATTGGTTATTTTCATTTTTAACTCACTTTTATACCGTGTCAGGTAATATGGAACGCAATCCTTTGATCGCAGTTTCCAACAAATCATGATCGGATGGATTATCCTGATAAACCAGATAAGTAGGACGTTTAAATTCTGGTGCATCTTTCACCCGGAACAAACGCCCTTCCGCAATTAAAGGCTTCACCGTTTCTTCAATAAAATAACCAGATCCACCATGTTGTAAAATATGGTTTAAACCAACAGATCCAATGCCAACAGAAAGCTTAGGTGATGGTGCATTTGGAAAAGCCAGGCTATGTTGTGCTTTAAAGCTATCTCCCCAATCCACAAAAATATATCCCTGAACGCGCTCTGCTTCCACTTGCCTTGGCGTAGTAGAGATTAAAATCAGTTTCTCAACAAGGAATGATTCAATCACCAACTCAGGTCTTTGTTGTGGATCATATAAAATCGCTAAATCCAATAATCCATCACGAAGGCGATGCATTAATGGTTCTGAATATTCTGATACGATTTGTGCTGCCAAGTTAGAGGCATTTGAGTTCATCCAATTTAACCATGGAGCCGCAATTCTATCCCAATGATTCAACTGAACGCCAAGATTTACAATGGCTTTCATATCGTCTGGCAAAGCGATTTCCTGACGTGCACGATCCCATGACCGCACAGCTGTCAATGCATGCCGGTGGAAATGATGACCACCAGCGGTTAGTTCTGCACCGTTTCTTCTACGAACAAATAGTTGACGGTTCAAACGTTCCTCCAGCGCTTTGATACGCGCAGAAATCGTAGATTGTGTCACATGTAGTTTATCTGCGGCTAATTGAAAACTGCCGGTTGCGGCAACTTCTAAAAACGCACGCATATGTTCTATGTTCATCCAACACTCACCTTAAATCGAAAAATCCGATATTACCCATAATTTATATTCGTTTGCTTTGTCAAAGAGAAATAACACATACTTCTCACACACAAGAATTAAAAACGTCTGATTTCTTCCTTTTGAACCCAGACGCCCATATTTGTAATGGAGGATGCTATGAATATGGAAAAAACACCATTAAAGATTATGAAAAACGATCCAATGGATCACATCTTTGATTTAAATACCTATCCAATTCACGATAAACAATCTACAGCTCGCCAAGAATTGGTTAATCGTTGTCGAAAAGAATTGGATGATGTTGGATGCGTGGTTCTTCGTGATTTCGTCACAGAAGAATCTTTAGATCGCATGCAAGCAGAAGCTCATCGCTTGGAAGAGAAAACTTTTTGGTCAAGCTTGAACCACAACCCTTATTTCACGAAAGAAGATGAAAGCTTACCAGAAGATCATCCAAAACGTTTCTTTGAATATCGTAGTAGTGGATTTATTGATTCAGATCGTCTGGAAGAAACATCAGACTTAAACAAAATTTATGATTCACAAATCTTGCTAGATTTCTTGAGCGAATGCTTAAATGTATCTCCTCTTTATTGCTGGGCGGACCCCTTGGGTAATCACCCCTATGGTGTGATGCGTGATAACGATTACTTCCCATGGCATTTTGATGGCAATGATTTCACAGTTTCAATTCTAGTTCAGGAATCTGAAGAAGGCGGCACTTTCGAATATGCCCCTGATATACGCAACCGATCTGATGAAAATTTTGATGGCGTGAATAAGGTTTTGAATGGCGACCGTGATCCGGTTCATTCATTACAACTTCGTCCCGGTGATATGCAAATTTTCAAAGGCCGTTTTTCTATGCACCGCGTTACACAGGTTAAAGGAAAAACAAATCGCATTATTGCCTTACCGACTTATGCCATTGATCCATATACCGTAAACCGCCCGGAACATTCCAAACAGGTTTATGGACGTGCTTTACCAATGCATTACGAACGTGAAGCCCATCGTTCCGACGGTTTGACAGACTAATTACCCTTAGAGTAACTCCCTCACCCGAAATAAAGGGTGAGGCTTCTTTTCAGGAGAGAAGCAAAGATGAAAATAGCATTTATCGGTCTAGGGAATATGGGCGGACCAATGGCCCTCAATATCGCCAAAGCAGGCTATGATATAAATGTCTTTGATTTAGATAAATCCAAAGCAGAACCAATTCTGGCAGCTGGTGGTGTTTGGTCAACATCCCCTGCCGAGGTGGTCGTAGACGCAGATGTTGTTATGACTTCCCTACCTGGTCCAAAGCAATTGCAGTCAATTGCTTTGGATGAGGGCAACATCCTTGACGCTATGAAACAGGGGTCGATCTGGATTGACCTCTCCACCAATAATTTGGAAGTGGAGCGCGAAATTCGCGCCGCTGCGGAAGCAAAAGGTATCGCAACGCTGGATGCCCCAATCAGCGGAGGCACAGAAGGCGCTGCTGCAGGTAGTTTAGCTATCTATGTGGGTGGCAAGGCTGAAACATATGAAAAAGTAAAAGACATTCTGGATGTCATCGGTGGGGATGTAAAACATCTTGGCGATCACGGCGCAGGATATGTGGCAAAGATTTCACAAGTGATGCTTTGCTATTTGCATTCCGTTGCCCTAAGCGAAGCATTGATGCTTGGCGTAAAAGGCGGTGTTGATCCGGAAATAATGTTAGGCATCGTACAAAAATCAACCGGACGTTCCTATGTGGCAGACCGTTATGGCCCCCCTATTTTGGAAGGTAGTTATGATCCGGGTTTCGCCCTTGGTCTTGCGCATAAAGATATGAAATTGACACTTGAGCTCGCCAAAAGCACAGGCACAACGCTGCCAATGTGTGAGCAAGTGGAAGATATCTACAGCCGCGCTGTAGGCAAATATGGTTTCGACCAAAATCATCTCATGGCTGTAAAGCTACTTGAAGAACAAAATGATCAGTTATTAAGAGGGAAGTAAGATGAAAGACGAAATTAACGAAATGGACCGCCGAGAGCTGAATGAAGATAGTTTCAAATCCGCACAAGGTGCCAGCCAAATCACACCAGAAGAATGGCAAGCCCGTATCGATCTTGCTGCTCTTTACCGTTTAGCAGCCCTTTACGGTTACGATGATTTGATCTGGAACCATATCACCATGCGTGTACCGGGCACAGACCATCAGTTCCTATTGAACAAATTTGGTTTACTCTATAATGAAGTAACGGCATCTAATCTGATTAAAGTGGATGAACATGGCACTGTTCTGTCTGGCCCAACAGATGTGAATACTGCAGGCTTCGTCATTCATTCTGCCATCCATAATGCACACCCAGATATGAAAGTTGTCTTCCATGCACATGCCCCTGCTGGCTTGGCAGTGACTGCGCTGAAAGATGGTTTGGATTATTTGATCCAAGATACCTCCATGCTTTATGGCGACATCGGTTATCATGATTGGGAAGGTCTATCCCTAACACTTGAAGAACGTGATGCTTTGGCAAAAAATATCGAAGGTAAATCCTGTTTGATCATGCGTAACCACGGTTTCTTGACTGTGGGCGAAACCGCAGGCGAAGCCTTTATGAATATGTATTACTTAATCCGTGCCTGCCAGGTCATGGTTGAAGCATATTCCACAGGCCTACCATTAGATAAAGGTCCGGAAGAAATCTGGAAACTTTCCCGTCGCCAATATGCTGATTTCCCTCCGGGGAAATACGAATGGCCTGCTTTGTTGCGTCAGTTGGATCAAGTTGATCCATCCTATCGTCAATAAACACTAATGGCTTAAGCGAATGGAAGTTTACCTGGATGGAAAACGAGCATTTGTAAGTGCAGGTGGTGCTGGCATGGGCCGTGCCACATGTCTGGCCATGCATAAATTAGGCGCGAAGATTTATACCTGTGACATTAATGAAGAAGCCCTAGATACGCTGCCAGACGACATTACCAAATATACCTGCGATGTCAGCGATCCAGACGAGGTGGATCGTATCATGTCTGAAGTCATGACCGATGGATTGGACTTTCTGGTTAATAATGCAGGTATCGCTGGCCCCACTGCCCCGATTGAAGATGTAACAGTCGATCAATGGCGTCAAACCATGGCTGTTTGTATTGATAGCCAGTTCTTTTTCACTAAAAACGTGGTGCCTCATTTCAAGAAAAAGCAACAAGGTACCATCATTAATCTGGTATCTGCCGCCGGTATTTTGGGCTTCCCTAATAGAAGCCCCTATGTTGCCGCTAAATGGGCCGTTACTGGTTTGGTAAAAACATTGGCGATGGAACTCGGCCCCGACAATATTCGCGTTAATGGCATCGTGCCGGGCAATGTAAATGGCGAACGTATGGATAACGTAATTTCCGCCCATGCAAAGGGTGAAGGATTATCCGAGGATTACGTACGCGACCTTTATGCGATTGGAACATCCATGCAGTGTTATGTGGATCCAGAAGAAATCGCAGATTTAATCGTCTTCCTATGTTCTGACTATGGAAAACATATTTCCGGTCAAATCATTGGTGTAGATGGAAACACCGAAACACTCTTTCCCCGAATGATGGAAGAATAGCAGTAATGTCTAAACAGGAGTTAGGCTGATGAATTTGGTAAAAGACTTAAAATCCGACATCACCCAAAAGGTTATAAATCCAGTAATCACAAAGATTTCAGCTTATCAAACCGATCTTGATTGTGTGGGGGGTGAGTATCGCATGGCAATGGGCAAGGTTATTAGTGCTGCCCAAAGTACTATTGTTGCCATCGAAACTGATCAAGGGATTACCGGATATGGTGAAGTTTGCCCGTTAGGATCAAACTATCTGCCCGCCTATGCGAAAGGGGTTATTCCGGGCCTTTCGGAACTTGCCTCTCAACTTATCGGACAAAACCCACTGGATTTAGGTGTATTAAACCAAACCATGGACAGTCTGATGAAAGGCCATAATTACGTCAAATCACCAATCGACGTGGCCTGTTGGGATATTCTGGGCAAATATTCAGGTGTCCCTGTTTACACCCTACTTGGTGGTAAATACCAAGATAAATTACCTCTTTATTTCTCTATCTCCAGCGCGCCTGTTGCGGATATGGTCGACGCTTGCGAAGCCGCCCGTGCAGAAGGCTATAAGCAGTTTCAGATCAAATGTGATGGCAATGTTGATGAAGATATTGAACGTGTTCGTGCTGTATGTGCCACAAGACAACCGGGTGAAATCTTTATTGCCGATGCCAATCAGGGCTGGGCACAGCATGAAACCGTAAAACTGGTACATGCCCTAAAAGATGTCTCTGTCTATATTGAACAACCCTGTGCCGATTTGGAAGGATGCGTGAATATCCGTCAAATGACCCCGCATCCCATTAAACTGGATGAAAGTATTGATAGTCTTGAGGCATTACTTCTTGCGATTAAATACCGCGCAATGGATGTTGTATGCCTTAAGGTTTCTAAAGTTGGCGGTCTAACAAAAGCAAAACAAATCCGCGACCTTTGTGCGGCACAAGGTTTATCCATGACGGTTGAGGATAGCTGGGGCAGTGATATTGTCACCACAACCCTCTCCCACCTTGCCGCAAGCACACCTGTTAAGGCTATGTTGAACTGTTCAGACCTCAACCGTTACATGCACGGCCATGTGGCTCATGGCGCGCCAAAAGCAGAAAACGGATATCTAAACACAACTTCCGCACCGGGCTTAGGCATTGAGCCAGATTGGGACGTATTGGGGGATCCGGTTTTTGAATATGGCGGTTAATTATAAACGTCACCATAAATAAGAAAGAGAAAACAATGAATGGATGGATATATTTAGCACTTGGAATTGTCACCGAAGTTGCAGGTACGTTTTGTATGAAACTTTCCCATGGCTTCACCAAACTGGTACCAAGCGTTCTATTCATTGTCTTTTTTGCCATTGCGTTAAGCCTGATCAATTTATCTATGAAAACCATTGATATGAGTATTGCTTATGCGATCTGGTCAGGCGTCGGCATTGCCATCCTTACGATTTTGGGTATCGTATTTTTAGGAGAGCCGGTTTCCACCTTACGCCTTCTTTTCATTGGTATGATCGTGGTCGGTGTCGTCGGCCTGCATACCCAAGCCTAAGGGAGACATTCGATGGCAGTCCTTTTAAATAACAATGGATATGGTAATCAGGCATGGATGGAAGAACTTCCTAGACTGCTGCCTAACGATCTACCCATTTATGAATATCCCGATATACCAGATAAAGAAGATATCACCTATGCCCTGGTATGGGATCACCCAAAGGGTGATTTAGCCACTTATCCAAATCTAAAAGCTGTGTTGTCATTAGGGGCTGGAGTTGAACATCTAGCAGAAGATAACTCCCTCCCTGATAACCTACCTATTATCCGTTTAGTTGATCCTGCTGTCGCAGATGATATGGCTATGCATAGCCTTTACTGGTGTATGAATTTTCATCGTCACTACCATATCTATCAAGAACAGCAGATTAAAAAACATTGGGAACGTTATCCGTGTAAACCCGCTGAGGACTTCAAAGTGGGTATTCTAGGCCTTGGCAATATTGGTTCAGTCGTTGGTCAAAAAGTTGGGCAAAATGGCTATCAAACACTTGGCTGGGATTTAAGCCGTAAAACCATCCAAGACATAGAAACCTATCATGGACTAGATCAATTAACTGACTTCTTAGAAAACTTGGATGTATTGGTTAATTGCCTTCCATTAACCAGCGATACAACAAATATGATTGATGGCAACTTCCTATCCAAAATGAAACAGGGAAGTTTCCTTATCAATATCTCACGCGGGGCAATCATCAAAGATCAAGATCTACTATCTAAGCTTGATGAAGGACATATTGCAGCAGCAGCACTAGACGCATTTATTGAAGAACCCTTACCGAATGACAATCCCTTCTGGTCACATCCAAAAGTACATGTCACCCCACATATGTCCGGGGCGACATATGCCCGTAGTGCTGCGAAAGTCTTGGTGAATAACATCAATAGATTAGAAAAAGGCAAAGCCGCCTTTCCCTTATATGACAGACAAAAAGGTTTTTAACTAAGTGCCTTGTTTTGGCCATGTCTCATGATGAATATCAATAACATAGGCATGGCGATGCCGAACCTTGGGATGGTAATGCGGATGAACATGAGGTTCTTCCCCTTCCCAGCCCTCATGATCATGGTCGTGATGTTCATCATGATAATGAGGATGTTCATGATCATGGGCATGATGAATATGCTCTAACTCTTCGTTGTCATTTTTCGGCCAAATGACCAACGCTAAAATCGTTGAGCTTACAGTAATTACCCCCAACACCAAGAAAGCAGTATCCAAGCCGATTTTACCACCGACCCAACCAGCCAATGGATAGGCGATCAACCAGCACGCATGAGATAGTGTAAACTGGGCTGCATATATAGAAGGGCGATCTCCTTGGGTCGCAGATTTTGCAAGTAATCTTCCCATCGGGGTTTGAGACATGGATGACCCCGCCCCTAACATAAACCAGATCGGCATCAGTTGATAAAAGTTAGGTTCCAGTAATCCAAGGAATAAAGCAGAGCCCATTAGAACCCCGCCTAACACCATCACAGGCTTGTCTGAAAATTTGTCCAAGTATTTAGGTAGTAACATCGCTACAACCATTGATCCGATACCCGATGCCATCAAAACCAGCGCTAAATCTTGTTCAGAACGTCCCAAATAATCACGTACATAGACCACTGTATTCACAATCACCATGGAACCTGCTGCAGATACAGCCATCGCCAATACCAATACAGCTCTTAACCGTGGTGTACGAAGATATACGCTGATCCCATAAGTCAGGTTTTTCCAAACACCTTTTTCCCGCTGCACAATCGAAGAAGCAGGCAAAGAACATGATAGAACAAGTAATGCGGATATAATAAAGGCAGCCGCATTGACACTAAACAACGCATCATAGGTTAAGACTGCAAGGGCAGCAGCAGCAAAGAGCGGGCTTAACAGATTTTCCAAATCATAAGCCAGACGGGATAATGACAAGGCTTTTGTATATTGTTTCTCATCAGGTAACACATCTGGGATTGTCGCCTGATAAGTGGGTGTAAAACCTGCAGAACAACTATTTAAGAAGAAAATCAGGACATAAATCTGCCAAATCTCAGTCACAAAAGGAAGGCAGCCAATAGCGAGAGCGCGACCAATATCTAAGGCAACCAACATCGTCTTGCGTGGTAATTTATGGGCATATCCACCAACAATTGGTGCAATACATACATAGGCAACCATCTTCAAAGCCAGTGCAGTTCCAAGAACAACGCCTGCATCCCCTTCCGCTAAGTCATAAGCCAACAAAGCCAATGCAACAGTTGAAAGGCCAGTCCCTGCCAATGCGATAATCTGGGCTGAAAGTAATCGGCTATAAACCGAATTTCGAAGAGGAGAAACGTCCGACATATGATCCTAAACCTGTGATATTTTTCTTTTTCACTTTATAGGACTATTCGTTTTTCTGCGCTAGATATTATATTTCCCCTATGACAAAGAACGAATGCCATTCAGAAAGATTTGTGAGACAAGCTTCGCATAGTCAGAACGGCTCATTGGGCCATCTTTCTTGAACCACATAAAACACCAATTCACCATTCCGAATAAAGTCATCGTACATGGTTTTAACATCAGTTCCTGTGATACTTCCGAAGGTAACATTTTTGAAACGGCCTGATTAACAGGTTTTACAATACGCCTTTCAAGATTTCGAAGCGTTTCTTGCTGCGCAATAGGAAGAGAAGACATTTCGGCTACTTGTATCTGATGCTCATCATCACAATCATGATAATTATCCAACAATGCCTTTATAATGGAATTCAGTTTTTCTTCAGGCTCCATGCATTTAGAAGCAGCATTTTCAACATCTTCGGCAAGATCGGACAGATGAGTTTCCAAAATATCAAATAGCAAGAAATCTTTGTTTTGATAGTAATGGTATAATAGACCTTTTGATATGCCGGCGGCTTCCGCAACTTGCGTCATAGAGGTTGCATGAAAGCCAACTTTTGAAAACAACCCAGTTGCGACAGATCGAATGGCTATCTTTTTTTGATCGAAGTCTTGAGCACGAGTCCTGGACATACGTAAACCCTACTTGTTGCGATTATCTACAACACGAACAGCTTTCCCTTGCGACCTTGCGATCCCACCCGGATTTGCCACAATGATCTTTGTACTGACCCCTACGGCACTTTTAATATGATGGCTTAATTCCTTCGCAGAACTCGCCTTCGCCTCATCATTATTCGCTTGTGAAAGCGCTTCCACATGAACTGTCATACTATCCATACGATTTTCTTTGTTCAGTTCAATTTGGAAATGTGCAGCTAGGCCAGCGCATTTCAGAATTTGTTCTTCTATTTGAGTTGGAAAGACATTTACCCCGCGCAAGATAATCATATCATCGCTTCGTCCTGTAACTTTTTCCATCCGACGCATGGACCGCGCCGTTCCGGGCAGAAGGCGTGTTAAATCGCGGGTGCGATATCGGATGATTGGAAAAGCTTCTTTCGTGAGAGAAGTAAATACCAATTCCCCTTCCGATCCATCCGGTAATACTTCCCCTGTTTCAGGGTCGATAATCTCTGGATAAAAGTGATCTTCCCAGATATGTAAACCGTCTTTTGTTTCCACACATTCATTGGCAACCCCGGGACCAATGACTTCAGACAGACCATAAATATCAACTGCATGCATATCAAATTGATGTTCAATTTCCTGACGCATGGCGTTGGTCCAAGGTTCCGCCCCAAAAATACCAACCGCCAAGGAAGTCTCCCTAGGATCGATACCTTGGGTATGGAACTCATCCAGAATGGATAAAAGATAGGACGGTGTCACCATAATCGCACGGGGTTTAAAATCCTGAATAAGGGTAACTTGGCGTTCCGTCATACCACCAGATACAGGAATGACAGTGCATCCCAGTTTTTCCGCCCCATAATGTGCGCCTAATCCGCCAGTGAATAATCCGTAACCATAAGCAACATGGGCAATATCCCCTTTTCTTACACCTGATGCACGAAGGGAACGTGCAACCACGTCACTCCACATATCAATATCATTTTTGGTATAACCAACGACAGTAGGTTTTCCTGTCGTGCCAGAAGATGCATGAACGCGCGCCAATTGATCTTGAGGTACTGCAAACATCCCGAAAGGATAGTTGTCTCTTAAATCTTGCTTAACGGTGAAAGGAAATTTTGAAAGATCTGATAAATCTTTTAGATCATCCGGATACACACCCACGGCATCAAACTTTGCTTTATAGAATGGAGAATTCGTATAAGCGTGATGCAATGTCTTTCTCATTCGATCCAATTGCACAGAACGAATTTCATCAATTGAGGCAATTTCAATCGCTTCCAAATCAGATTTTTTTGGGCTCAAATCTTCCATAATCTTATCCCTATAATCGGTTCTGTTTTTTTATTCTTATTTAATTTTTATTTTAAAAATGTGCGCCGCGAATGCTGCGTGAATTACCTCGAAACTCGGCAATCAATTCGTTCTTCTGATTGGTAACCCGAATATCGTATATGCCGCTTCTCCCATAAACCGCGACTTCTTTAGCCTCCGCACAAAGAACATCCCCCTCAAATGCTGGCGCGACAAAGTTAATAGAACAATGCTGGGCAACGGTTTGTTGATTGCGGCTGTTACAGGCAAAAGCAAAAGCTGAATCTGCTAATGTAAAAATGAACCCGCCATGGCAAGTATCCAGTCCATTAGTTTGTGATTTAGTAATCGGCATGGTTATTTTTGCATAACCTGCATCTACCTCAACCAAATCCATGCCTAAACCTTTAGAAGCATCATCATTGGCCCACATAGCCGTCGCGGATTTCTCAGCAACCTCTTTATCAGTTAAAGCCACCACAACTTCCCCTCATTCTTGGCCTGTAAATTCCGGTTTCCGTTTTTGTATAAAAGCGGATACGCCCTCCGCATAATCAGAACTACGTCCGGCACGCCGCTGGAAATCACGTTCCATATTTAATTGTTGATCCAGACTAGTGGTCGCTGCGGCATGGATTGCTTGTTTCGTCAATGCAAGACCAATAGTAGGCCCTGAGGCAAATTCTTGCGCCTGTTTAGTTGCAACATCCATTAATTGATCATCTTCAACGACCTGCCAAATCATCCCCCAATCAGCCGCCTGTTCCGCCATAATCGGTGTACCAGTTAACATCAAGGCTTTGGCGCGTGCTTCCCCTAGAAGCTTGGTTAAGCTCCAAGTTCCACCGGAGTCCGGAACCAAACCAATTTTGCAGAAAGCCTGAATAAACTTAACGGACTTTGCCGCGATGATGATATCGCAAGCCAACGCGATATTTGCGCCTGCCCCGGCTGCCACCCCATTAACCGCGCATATAACAGGTTTATTCATATCGCGGATCATACGGATTAATGGATTATAAAACTTTTCCAATGTCTCCCCTAAATCCGGCGGACCATCCATCTTGGATGGATCTCGATCGCCTAAATCCTGTCCGGCACAAAACGCACGCCCAGCGCCCGTTAACAAAACAGTTCGGCAAACTGGATCTTCTGCAGCATCTTTCATCGCTGCATAAAGTACCTGATGCATTTCATCGTTAAATGAGTTCAATTTTTCAGGTCTATTTAGGGTGACTTTTGTCACGCCACCTTCTTTAGATACAAGAATAGTATCGCTGTTCATCACAGCTCACTCCCTATTAAGTTTTCCCATTCTTTGATGCCGGTTTTTATTTCAAGCTACCAACATATTTCATTTTTATATGAGAAAAGACTTGCATAAATCGACCGGTCGGTCAATAAATAATCACATAAAATATAAATCAATAAATAATATTGTGATACTTAAATAGGGAGGACATTATGTCCAGCTTCTTCGAAACACATCGTGCAACACTTGAAAAAGCCTTGGAAACAGCGAAAAATCGGGACTATTGGTCTGCCTATCCAGAAATGCCGAGTGGTAAAATCTATGGTGAAGCAGCCAAGACGGACGGCCAAACTGCTTTTGAAAACTATCGTAATAGTGATTTCAAAATCGAAGAACACCCTGAAGAAAACCGTGTAGGCGATGAAGCTTCCCCCTATGGCCTAGCATTAAACATCAAATATCCAACGGCCTCTGCTGAAACACTCATTTCTGCATCAAAAGAAGCAGGCAAAGCATGGGGCAAAACCTCTATTGAAGATCGCGTTGGTGTCTGCCTAGAGATTCTCCATCGTTTAAACAAACGTAGTTTTGAGGTCGCCAATGCAGTCACCCATACCACAGGTCAGGCTTTCATGATGGCCTTTCAAGCCGGTGGCCCACATGCACAAGATCGTGGTCTTGAAGCTGTGACATATGCCTATGAAGAAATGAAACGTACCCCTGCCTCTGCAATTTGGAGCAAACCAGCAGGTAAAGATACTGTTGATACGATGGAAAAAACATGGCGCATCGTACCGCGCGGTGTGGCGTTAGAAATTGGTTGTGCGACATTTCCGACATGGAATGGTTATCCCGGCATTTTTGCAAGTCTCGCCACAGGGAATAGCGTGATTGTAAAACCTCATCCAAAAGCAATCTTACCATTGGCGATCAGTGTTTCCGTGGCTCGTGATGCTTTGAAAGAAGCCGGTTTTGATCCAAACACAATCCTGCTTGCTGCCGATACATCTAACGCTCAGATCACTCAGGATTTATCTACACATTCAGATGTTAAAATTATTGGCTTCACTGGCTCCAATGCCTTTGGGCAATGGTTGCGTGATAATGCAAAACAAGCTGACATCTACACCGAAGAAGCTGGCGTGAATTCCATTGTGGTTTCCTCCACAGATAATTTCCGAGGGATGACAGGGAATATTGGCTTCTCTCTTTCCCTCTATAGCGGTCAGATGTGTACAGCCCCCCAAAATATCTATGTCCCAAAGAATGGTATTGAAACAGAAGACGGCCATAAAAGCTTTGATGAAGTTGCTGAAGGTATTGTGAAAGCAACCAATGGCCTTTTAAAAGACCCACAACGTGCCGCGGGCGTTTGTGGTGCGATCTCCAATGATAGCATAACAGATCGCGTAGCGACTTATGCCGATAAAGGCGAAGTATTACGTGCCTCGACACCCGTTGAAGGGTTAGATTCAGCACGCACAGCAACACCTTTGATATTAAAAGTGGATGCATCTAAATCTCACATCCATACAGAAGAAGCTTTTGGCCCAATTTCCTTTATTATCGCAACTGATGATACGACAGATGCCATTAATAGTGCAGCCCATTTAGCGGCGACAAAAGGTGCGATTACTTCTGCCATCTATTCCACAGATGACGCGGTTTTAGATCAAGCATCGGACGCGTTTGGGGATGCAGGTGTGAATCTGTCTTGCAACTTAACAGGTGGAATTTTTGTTAACCAGTCTGCAGCTTTTAGTGACTTCCATGTTACTGGGGCAAACCCGGCGGGCAATGCAAGCCTGACAGATAGCGCATTTGTGGCAAAACGTTTCCGTGTTGTTGCCACAAGAAAACCTGTTGCGGCTTAAAACTTCCCATGAAGGAAAAGGCATATGGTTGTTTCCATTGAAAGACGCGATCACCTCGCCATTGTTAAAGTAGATAATCCGCCTGTAAATGCGTTATCCGCTGCGGTACGCAAAGGGTTATATGACGCGGCAAATGAACTGGATCAAGACGACACAATCGATCAAATCATCTTGATTTGTGAAGGGCGTACTTTCATTGCCGGAGCAGATATTTCCGAATTTGGAAAACCGCCTCAAGAACCAACTTTACCAGAGGTTATTTCCGCTATCGAAGACAGTTGTAAAATCTGGATTGCCGCCATTCATGGCACATGCCTTGGCGGTGGCTTTGAAGTCGCCCTCGCCTGTACGTATCGTGTGATGGCACAGGGTGCAAAAGTCGGCCTACCCGAAGTGAATTTAGGCCTCATTCCCGGCGCAGGTGGCACGATCCGGCTGCCTCGTCTTATCTGTGTCAGTAAAGCAACTGATATGATCACCAGTGGCAAACCAGTTGATGCTGAAGCTGCCATGCAGATGGGCGCATGCACCTATATCAGTGAAAATGATCTGTTAGAGGATACTGTTGCTTATGCGGCAATTATCAAAGATAAGCTGCATCCCTTGCCCTTAAAGGACCGTGATGTTATCGGGCCAAAAAATGATCGTTTTTGGGATGAGAAAAAAGCTGAACTCCTTAAAAAGACCAAGGGAAAACAATCCCCGCTTCAGGCAATTCAATCCATCAAGAATGCTTGTGAACTATCTTTTTCAAACGCCTTAGAACGCGAACGAGAAATTTTTATTGAATGCCGAAACAGTGCTGAATCCGCAGCCTTACGCCATATATTCTTTGCTGAACGCAAAGCAACAAATCCGGATTGGCTGGATAAGTCTTTAATAAAAGACTTAAAAAAAATTGCTGTCATTGGCGGTGGCACCATGGGTGCTGGCATTACCGTTGCTCTACAAAATGCTGGCTACCAAGTCACCTTGGTCGAGCGGGATCAAGACAGCCTTGATCGTGGCATTTCCAATATCACCAAACTTTATCAAGGCAGCGTTAAGCGTGGCTTGTTAAGTGAAGAAAAACTTCAAGAAAACCTATCTAACCTTGGGCAAGAAGTTGGATATAGTAACTTGGGCGATACGGATTTGGTGATCGAAGCTGTCTTTGAAGATATGACTGTCAAGCAAACTCTTTTCAAAGAACTTGATAAGATTTGCCGTAATGACACAATCCTAGCCACAAACACATCCTACCTTGATCCAAATAAGTTTGGTGATGTGATATCCACCCCAGAACGGATGATCGGCATCCATTTCTTTAGCCCGGCCCATATTATGAAACTGGTTGAAGTGATTAAAACCGATCATACATCGGAAGAGGTTATTGCGACCGCATTTGGCTTAGCGAAGAAGTTGCGAAAAATTCCAGTACTCGCAGGTGTCTGTGACGGCTTTATCGGCAACCGTATTTTAAAAACCTATCGTAAACAAGCAGAACAGCTTTTACTTGAAGGTTGTTATCCAAGTGAAATTGATAAGGTTATGCGTAAATTCGGCATGTCCATGGGCCCATTTGAGGCACAGGATTTAGGCGGCCTTGATATCGCGTTTGCCCAGCGTCAGAATGCCGCCCAAAACGGGATGCCTGTACATGCACCAGTATCAGATGCGTTATGTGCGCTAAAACGTTTTGGTCAGAAAAGTCAGGGCGGCTGGTATGATTATGAGGAGGGTAATCGCACCCCAATTGTCAGTGATGAAGTTACCAGTATTATTGAAACTTTGCGCCAAGATGGTGATGCTACCATCCAAGATTTTAGCGAAGAAGAGATTCTGGACCGTATCTTATTTGCGATGAGTGCAGAAGGTGAAGCAATGCTCTCAGAAGGCATTGCCAAAGCTCCTGTTGATATCGATCTTGTTGAGGTTTATGGCTTTGGTTTCCCACGCTGGCGCGGTGGTCTTATGCATTACGCTGAAAGCATAAAAAATTAATCTTCAAGTTGATCTTTTGTCATATGAAAAGGCGTAGCTTTTGGGGCCCGAACAGTACGGCGCCCTTCTTCTATTTCAGGTAAAGGATCAACAGCTTTCATCTTGGTGAAACTATCGCGGGCCAGTTGCTGATAAACAGAAGTGCCTTCGGATTTCCATGCAATTTCTTTTTCAGATAGCTCACGTAATACTTTTGCTGGTGACCCGACAATTAGACTATTTGCAGGTCCGTCAAAGTTAGCCTTCACAAAAGACATAGCTGCAACGATAGAATTTTCACCAATCTTGGCGCCATCCATGATCACACTATTCATGCCAACTAGTGCGTTTTTACCAATCTGGCAGCCATGTAAAACAGCCCCATGCCCGATATGACCATCTTCTTCCACCACCATTTCCATGTCAGGAAAGCTATGTGCCACACAGGTATCCTGAAAGTTGGAGCCTTGCTTTAAGATGATCCGACCAAAATCTCCACGCAAAACACAATTAGGCCCTACATAAACATCTGGCCCAATAATCACATCCCCAATCACCACCGCAGTTTCATGCACATAAGCTTTCGGATCCACTACAGGGATCACATCGTCATAAGAATAGATTTTCGCCATGGAAGGAATGTTCTTTCAGATCGTTTCTTTATTGGTCGTAATCGACAATCACTTTATCGCTAACCGGATAGGATTGACAACTTAAGACATAACCTGCACGCACTTCGTAATCTTCCAGCGCGTGGTTGGTATCCATTTCAACATCACCTTCAACCACCTTACATTTACAAGTGGAACAGACCCCACCCTTACAGGCATATGGTAAGTCCATGCCTGCATCCAAGCCAGCCTCAAGAATAGAAACGGCATCCTTTGGCATTTCCACATTACGGGATAGACCATCAATGATAATAGTTGCCTCAACCTTTGGCCCACCATCCGCAACAGCCTTGTCATGCATATTACCGCCAGCGCAACTTGGTTTAGATGGGGCAAATAACTCAAACTTGATTTTGTCACCTGCTAAACCGTGTTCTTTCAGACTTTCAGAGATGGAAATCATCATTGGTTCTGGTCCACAAATAAAGGCCATATCCACATCATCCAGATTGATCCAACCATTGAATAGTTTCGCGCATTTTTCTTTATCGATACGCCCGTTGAATAATTCTATCTCTTGCGTTTCACGTTCCAATACATGGATCACGCTTAAACGACCAAGATATATGTTTTTCAAATCTTCCAATTCTTCACGAAACATAATGCTATGAGAATGCATATTGCCATAAAGCAAGGTAAAATGACTGTCTGGTTCTTCTTCCAGAACTGTTTTGATAATACTCATAAACGGCGTAATGCCTGAGCCACCAGCAAAGCCAAGATAATGTTTCGTATCCCCTTTCGAAATTGGCACATGGAAGTTACCCATAGGCGGCATGGCTTCCAACACATCACCTGCCTTTAATTCATCGTTGGCCCAGGAGGAAAACACACCACCTTGTACCTTCTTGATACCAACTTGAATAAAGGGAGAACCAACTTTCGAACAGATCGAATAAGAACGACGTAATTCTTCGCCATCAAATTCTTTACGGAAAGTTACATATTGTCCTTGGACGTAAGAAAACTCATCCATATTTCCATTAGCAGCTTCCAAGGTCAGAACTACAGCATCGCGGGTTTCCTGACGGATATCGACAACTTTTAACGGATGGAACTTCGCCATGATCAAACTCCCCTTTGATCTTAAATACATTTGAAATAATCAAATGGTTCCAGACAGTCATTACACTGATAGCTCGCCTTACAAGGTGTTGAGCCAAACCAACTGACACATTTCGTATTTGTTGAATTACATTTCGGACAGGCCATGGTTTCCGGTTGTCCTGTGTTATCTTTGCCTGTGATGCCACAAGTGGTTTCGCCACTTGGCGGGGCAATGCCATATTCACGTAACTTGTCGCGGCCTGCGTCGCTTAACCAATCTGTGGTCCAAGCGGGGGAAAGACGCGTTTCGATAGAAACTTTCTCGATCCCCTTATCGCGCAAGGCGGTTTCAATATCCATGGAAATTACACGTGTTGCCGGACAACCTGAATAAGTTGGTGTCACCACCACTTTCAATTCATCATCTTGCCAAACCACATCCCGAACAATACCTAAATCCACGACGGAGACCACAGGCACTTCCGGGTCTGGCACTTTGTTCAACCAGTCCCAGATCAAGGCCTCCTCCGGCAAATTATGATTATGTGAGATTTCCACAGACATTGGATTAAATCCTTAATCTTACCAAGTCGCGCCCGGATAAGCGCGTTGCAAGAATTGCATATCTGCTAACAAGAAACCCATATGTTCTGTATGAGTACCGGTCTTGCCACCTTGTTGGAACCAAGCATTTTCAGGCTTCACCAATTCGGCTTCGGCAAAGAACTCATCCATGAAGTTATCCCATGTAGCTTTGATATCAGCTAAATCAGGAGCAACACCTGCGGCTACCATTGCTTCATCCACGTTATCGGATTTGAACATCTCACCCGTATAAGGCCAAAGCAGATCAATGGCATCTTGCATACGACGTTTGGATTCTTCAGTCCCATCGCCCATATGAAGGCAAAGATTACGGCTGCGTTCCAGATGGTATTTCGCTTCCTTCACTGCTTTTTCCGCAATTGCTGCAATCCGTTCATCAGAGGATTCTTTTAACGCCTGCAACATTGGTAAATGCCATGCATCAAATAACATCTGACGGGTTAAGGTTTGCGCAAAATCACCATTAGGCTGCTCAACCAATAAGAAGTTTTTGAAATCAAAAGCATCACGCAGATAAGCTAGATTATCCGCCGTGCGACCTTCGCCTTCCACTTCGCCCGCAAGACCTAACCAAAGCTGTGTCTGGCCAATAAAATCCAGCGCAATATTGGCAAGTGCAATATCTTCTTCCAAAATTGGCGCATGACCGCACCATTCAGAATTACGATGCCCAATGATCAGGCAATTATCCCCCATCCGGCATAGAAATTTAAAGAGAGCGTCTTTGTCAGCCATTACATTGCACCCACTTCTTCAGGGATATCAAAGAATGTTGGATGACGATAAACCTTGTCATTCGATGGATCGAAAAGTGGCCCTTTCTCACTTGGTGCTGAAGCAGAAATATTTTTTGCTTCTACAACCCAGATACTCACACCTTCATTGCGTCGCGTGTAAACATCACGGGCATTATGAATTGCCATTTCTGCATCTGGCGCATGAAGGCTACCCACATGACGATGAGACATCCCATGTTGACCGCGAATAAAAATTTCCCAAAGTGGCCATTCTTTTGACATTGTAACTTCCTCTCTGATCTCAAAATCAGGCGCGCTTGGTTAAGCTGCGTCCTGTTGTTGTTTTTTCTTCTTAGCTGCTTTCTTATCGGCATGGGCAGTTAGCGCATCACGGAACCATTCGCCGTCTTCCCATGCTTTCACACGGGCACCTAAGCGTTCTTTATTGCATGGGCCATTGCCGGAAATAACCTGATAAAACTCATCCCAGTTGATCTCACCATAATCATAGGATTGGCGTTCTTCATTCCATTCCAAATCAGGATCTGGGATTTCAAGCCCAAGATATTCCGCTTGAGGCACAGTTTGATCGACGAATTTCTGGCGAAGTTCATCATTGGTATTGATCTTGATCTTCCACGCCATGGATTGAGCTGAATGCACAGAATCTTTATCACTTGGTCCAAACATCATCAAAGAAGGCCGCCAGAAACGGTTCATCGCATCTTGGGCCATCGCCTTTTGTTCTTTGGTACCTTGGGCCATTTTTGTAATCAGGTCGTAACCCTGACGTTGATGGAAACTTTCTTCCTTACAAATTCGGATCATGGCACGGGAATAAGGGCCATAGGATGTACGTTGAAGCGGCACTTGGTTCATAATTGCAGCCCCATCGACCAACCAGCCGATCGCGCCGATATCCGCCCAATTCAATGTTGGATAATTAAAGATGGATGAATATTTCGCCTTACCACTGTGGAGCTGATCCAATAAATCATCACGCGACACACCAAGGGTTTCAGCTGCACAATAAAGATACAATCCATGCCCAGCTTCGTCCTGCACCTTTGCTAAAAGAATTGCCTTTCGTTCCAATGTCGGCGCACGCGTAATCCAGTTTCCTTCGGGCAACTGCCCCACAATTTCAGAATGAGCGTGCTGAGAAATCTGACGGATCAAGGTTTTACGATAGGCTTCCGGCATCCAATCCTTTGGCTCAATCTTTACATCACGGTCAATTTTATCTTGAAAGGCACGTTCTTCTGCATCCATCTCTTCACGGGATTTAACGCCTTTACCATCTGCTTTTACCATTTGTGCATACATCTGTTTTCTCCCACATTCATGCGCGTTCAAGAACCAAGGCAATGCCCTGCCCTACACCAATACACATGGTGCAAAGTGCATAGCGCCCACCTATACGCATCAATTGATACATGGCCGTCGTCACCAAACGTGCACCACTCATCCCCAGTGGATGACCAATGGCAATGGCCCCACCATTTGGATTTACATGAGGTGCCGTTTCATCAACGCCCAACTCGCGAAGCACGGCTAGACCTTGCGCAGCAAAGGCCTCGTTTAATTCAATCACGTCCATCTGATCGATGGTTAGGCCTGTTTGTTTCAAGACTTTTTTAACAGCTGGTACAGGACCAATACCCATAATGCGCGGAGCTACACCTGCGGTTGCCATGCCTAAAACCTTCACTTTTGGCGTCAAACCATTAACCTTAATTGCATCTTCATCCGCTAATAGAAGAGCACATGCCCCATCATTTACTCCTGACGCATTTCCTGCTGTCACAGATAAATCTGGACCATTAATCCCACGTAGTTTAGCAAGTTTCTCTACTTCTGTTCCCGGGCGTGGATGTTCATCAGTAAAGACAACAATATCATCCCCACGCAGTTGTGGAACCGAGACAGGAATAATCTCATCTTTAAACACACCTGCCTCATGAGCCCTCGCCCAGCGCAATTGGGATTCTGCGGCAAAACGATCTTGATCTTCACGTGAGATATTAAAATCTTCCGCTACATTATCTGCAGTTTCGGGCATAGAATCTGTGCCATATGCCCTATCAAGTTTATCGTTCACAAACCGCCAACCGATTGTTGTGTCGTAAACAGCGTTGGCACGACTAAACGCCACATCTGCTTTTGGCATTACAAATGGGGCACGGGACATACTTTCGACCCCCCCGGCAATTCCCAAAGAATTCTCGCCAGATTTGATCGCACGTGAAATTGTACCAATTGCATCTAATCCGGAACCACAAAGTCGATTAATCGTCGCACCGGGCACTTCAATCGGCATACCCGCCAAAAGCGCAGACATACGCGCGACATTACGATTATCTTCCCCTGCTTGATTGGCACAACCATAGATCAAATCATCAATTTTTGACCAATCCACATCGCGATTTCTATCCATCAAGGCCGTTAAGGGGATCGCTCCCAAATCATCTGTTCTAATGGAAGATAACGCACCGCCATAACGACCAATCGGTGTTCTGATAGCATCGCATATAAATGCGTCTTTCATTTCGATCTCCCAATCCTTTAACAGGGCCTATCTCAAAGACGTGTTGTCCCAAGATAATATATGCTTTTTCTTATCTATTCTTATTATAAATCACAAATTAATCAATTTTTCAATAATTTTTGTGATGTTTTTAAAAATATCCATAACGAAACCTCTTTACTTAACTTGAACATGACCCGATAAGACTTCCCAAATCAGGACTTTAGCCCTATACAGCTAACATCTGCGATTAAGTCATGGTGAAAAACTTGGAACAACTGAATAGAAACTTGCCTCCATTAAATGCTTTACGCGCCTTCGAAGTCTCCGCTCGCTTATTAAGCTTCACCCGTGCCGCGGAAGAACTAAACGTGACCCAAGGCGCTGTAAGCCAGCATGTAAAACAGCTAGAAGAATATCTGGACACACAGTTGTTTATTCGTAAGGCTCGTAAGCTTGAATTAACTCAAGCAGGATTGGCCTATTTACCGACACTAACCGAAGCCTTTAATTGCATGCAGACCAGTACCGAGCAGTTATTCGGATCTAAAAAGCGTACTTTATTGACGGTAAAATGCGGCGCCACCTTTATGCAACGCTGGCTTCTGCCCAACCTGCCGGATTTTTATCAACATAATCCAGATATCAGTATTCGATTAATGTCGACGGTTTGGCCTTCACAAAATGAAGTCGTCGATGCTGATTTAGAAATTTGTAACGGCCATGGTGAATGGACAGGCATGAAAATTGAACGCCTGACCAATGAGATTATGCAAGTTGTTGCCAGTCCTAAATTTCTGAAACTCTATCCGATACATAATGATGCGATGAGAATTTCCCAACTTCCGCTTATCAATGTCGTCGGCGAAAGAGAAACATGGCGTCACTGGTTTAGAAACCAAGGCATGCCGAACTTCATCCCCATGCCTATTCTGGAATGCGACACCAGTAACGTGGCCATAGAAGCAGCCTGCAATGGTAATGGCTTACTTCTAACACGCAGTTTTTCAGCCCAAGATGCCTTAAAGGATGGACGGCTTGTATTAGCGCACAAATATACAATGCCTTCTGATGGAGCACATTACTTGGCTCTTCCAAACAAACTTCCGCTTCCAAAGGTCACAACATTCTGTGAGTGGTTAAAAAATCGCCTTATTCAAACCGGCATGGATTATTGCCAACTTTCGGAAAATAATTAATCGAGCAATTAAAAAAAATCCCGACAGTCTTGCGACTGTCGGGAAGTCTCCGGATAATGATCTACTGTCGAATACTCAACAGCGATCTTATGCAAGCAATTAGGAAACTCATAACTGCTATACATAATCCCTTTTCAAGAAATAGAGAGCATTTATGCCGCTCAATCTATCTCTCAAGTTTCTTCAATCCCTAGAAAATATCTAAGGATTGCGCATTCCATGGCGTTTCCACCCCTAATAACTTAGCCATGGTTGGCGCAATATTGATGGTTTCAGCCACCGGCAATTTCTTTTTCGCCACATCGGGACCAGAAAAAATGCAGAAACGGAAATCATCCCAACGCCCCGGCCGCATACCATGATTAGATTTATATTTTGAAGGTCCAAATAAATCGGTACTACCATTTTTAGCATTTTCAAAACTAATGTCAGACCCTTCCGGCACAACAAATGTTAACATCTTATCTTTGAGATGAGCTGGATAATGGTTGTTACCCCAAAGTTCGATACCCGCCTCTGTCATCTTTGCCGTTACTGTATCTGCTTGAGCTTGGTCTTTCGGATAAACCAGCAAAACGCCACCTTCGCTTGACCAATTCACATCTTCATCCAGTAAATTATCTACATACATACCTTTTTGCATGGCTGTATGACCGTGGTCCGCCAAGATGAGGAAGTTATAATCATCAAGAACACCGGCTTTTTCCATATGTTTGATCAAAGCGCCCACTTGTGCATCAGCCACACGGAAGGACAAATCTGTCAATGGATGGTCCGTTCCGAACTTATGCATGTAATAATCGGTAATACCGATTTCTGCGATTATCAGATCAGGTTGTTTTTCGGATGCTGTGAAAGCGGCGACGATATCAAGGAATTGTTGATCAGCAAGCATACCACGCTGCAACAATAATTCAGGATCCTTTTCACCCGGAACCACAACATCACTGCAGAAACCTTTATCTTTTAACACTTGAAGGCGACCTTCAGGGTCAACGATACCAGATGCCTTGATCCAATTTTCATCGGATGAGGTCGGATCTTGATCGCGTCCACGCATTAGCATTTCTTCTACCCACCACGGACCGTAATAAACGCTGCAATCTTCAGGTTTCACCATACCATAACCCAGATTTACAACATCTAAACCTTGTGCTTTTGCATAATGAGGTAACGGCTCTGTCAGAAAGTCATAAGGATTTGACCAGCGAAAAACGCCTTGATCTTCATCAAAAATCTTATTCGCATAAATACCATGCTCAGATGGAGGCGTGCCATTAATAATAGATGCGCGTCCAGGCATGGATGTGCCACACATTTCAGGGCTGACACCTTCCACTTGTGCGCCCTTTTCTGCCAACCAGTCAAGATTAGGCATGAATTTACGGTGACGCTCAAATAAATCGGCGCTAATCCCGTCAATCATGATCGTAATAAGTTTTGCCATGATCCCAACACATTCACTATCTATTTTTATCGTGCGGAAACTTAAATCCGGTTCATGACAGTCTAATGACAGAAAACAAGCCGTTAAATAGAGAAATTCCATGGCTTTGATTAGTTTTTCTAATGA
>NZ_SMMC01000183.1:0-13754 GCF_009711445.1 Curvivirga aplysinae
ACATATGTGAGACAGCAGGTCAAAAAACGAGTAATTTTATTTCCTTCAATACTTTCTCCATCCAAAAACTTAGAAAGAAGATATTGAAAGATAATAAAAAAGCCGAAGATAACTCTCCGGCTTTTCAGCTATTTCTCAATTGAAATTTACGCCCATTTAAAGACGACAAATCCCCACACAATTGAGATGGCTAATGCTCCCCACAATGGTGTTCCCATCAGCCCTAGCCAGCCTAAAAAGATAAAGGCACTGCCTAATAAAGTAATGAACAGACGATCTCCACGTGTTGTATCGATCAAGAAAATCCCACGCCGTGGATCACCACCAGGTTTCTTGATCTCCCAAATTGTCAGCGTCAAAATACAGCAGACAATAAAGATGAAGAAGGCTGCTGTCGGCCAAGTCCAGGCCATCCATGATAAACCCATAACAAATCCTCCCTCTTACACGCGACCCAAGGCAAAGCCTTTGGCGATATAGTTACGTACGAAGTAAATAACAAAAGCACCCGGAATAATGGTCAATGTACCAGCCGCAGCCAGTAGGCCTAACTCATATCCAGATGACGATGCTGTCTTTGTCATTGTTGCAGCGATGGGTTTCGCCGCAACAGCTGTCAAAGTTTTTCCTAACAACAATTCGACCCAAGAAAACATGAAGCAGAAGAAAGCTGCCACACCGATACCTGCGCCAATTGTTGGTACAAAAATCTTCACAAAGAAATGCGGAAAGCTATAGCCGTCTACATAAGCGGTCTCATCTAACTGCTTTGGCACACCTGACATAAAGCCTTCCAAAATCCATACAGCCAAAGGCACGTTGAATAAGGTATGTGCCAAGGCAACTGCAAAATGAGTATCAAACAAACTCACCGCAGAATACAATTGGAAGAATGGCAACGCGAATACAGCAGCAGGTGCCATACGGTTTGTCAAAAGCCAGAAGAATAAATGCTTATCTCCCAAAAAACGATAACGGGAAAAAGCATAAGCCGCTGGCAGTGCCACCGCAACAGACATGGCTGTGTTGATGGATACATAGATCATGGAGTTCACATACCCCATATACCAGCTGGCATCACTGAAGATCGTTTTATAGTTTTCCAAGGTGAACTCATTCGGCCATAGAGTGAATGAGCCCAAAATCTCGGTTGTTGGTTTAAAGGACATGCTGACGAGCCAGTAGATCGGCAGCATCAAAAACAATATATAAATTGCCGGAATTGCACGTTTCATTTCTACTGTTCCTCGTTACGCATCATTAATGTGTAGAATACCCAGCTTAACAACAAGATCACCAAGAAGTAGATCAAGGACATCGCTGCCGCCGGACCTAAGTCAAACTGACCGAGCGCGATTTTCACCAAATCGATGGAGAGTAATGTTGTTGAGTTACCCGGACCACCGCCTGTCAGAACGAATGGTTCTGTATAAATGTTAAAGCTATCCATAAAGCGTAAGAGAACAGCAATGGTCAAAACACGCTTCATTTTTGGCAACTGGATATAGCGGAATATAGACAAGCTATTCGCCCCATCAATTTTTGCCGCTTGGTAATACGCATCAGGAATAGAAACCAAACCAGCATAGGCCAATAATACAACCAGACTTGTCCAATGCCATACATCCATGAGGATCAAGGTAAACCAAGCATCGCCTACTTGACGGGTAAAGTTATAGTCAAAACCCATCTCATTCAGCATGCGGCCTAACATACCGATATCCGGTAATGCAAAGATGTTCCACATCGCCCCTACAACATTCCAGGGAATAAGCAATGGTAAAGACATCAGGATTAAACATACCGGCACCCAGGGTCCTTTGCGCGGCATAGCCAAGGCAATAATCACACCCAGTGGGATCTCAATTGCCAAAATAGTAAAGGTAAAGGTCAACTGACGCATTAATGAGTCATGGAAACGACTGGAATGTAGAATTTCTTCAAACCAGACAACGCCCGCCCAGAAGAAATCGTTATTACCAAAGGTTTCCTGAACAGAATAGTTCACAACTGTCATCAACGGGATAATCGCGTTGAAGGCCACCAGAATAAGAACCGGCAGGACAAAGAACCAAGCTTTTTGATTTTCTGTTTTAGCCATGATTATGCTCCCTCTTCCAGAAGCCATCCATCTCCGTAGAGATAGGTACGGGATTGATCAAAGGATAAATGTGCACTGTCAGTTGGAATATCAGACTTCTCATCCACAAGAAGCTTGATCATGCCACCATCTGATTGTGTTGTAACAATCTTAAAACGACCTGCATCAGACACAGCTTCCACACGTACAGGAAGGCCTTTATCCGCAAAATTAATAAATTCAGGACGCACACCAACTTCAAGTTTCTTGGATGGAACAGCTGAAACCTTGTTGCCAAGATCAACAGTCTGCCCACCGATGGAGGCCTGTTTACCATCCGAGTCACAAGACAGAATATTCATACCAGGCGAACCAATAAAGTTTCCAACAAAGGTATGTTGTGGACGTTCAAACAATTCAACAGGTGTTCCGATTTGCACCACTTGACCAAAATTCATCACCACAACCTGATCCGCAAAGGTTAAAGCCTCTGTCTGATCATGTGTCACATAGATCATTGTGGTTTTTACGCGTTGATGCAGTTCTTTTAGTTTAGATCGCAACTGCCATTTCAAATGCGGATCAATGACGGTTAAGGGCTCATCAAACATGATAACATTAACATCTGTACGGACCAAACCGCGCCCCAATGAAATCTTTTGTTTACCATCGGCCGTCAAACCAGATGCACGTTGATTGAGCATCGGTGTTAATTCAATCATCTCTGCGATTTCCATCACACGATCATGTACATCTTTTTCTGGCACCTTACGATTACGTAATGGGAACGCCAAATTGTCATACACGGTCATGGTGTCATAGATCACAGGAAACTGGAATACTTGGGCAATGTGACGTTGATCCGGTGGCAAGGTGGTTACATCATCATCGTCAAACAAAACCTGACCATGACTAGGCGTCAAAAGGCCCGAAATAATGTTTAACAATGTTGTCTTACCACAACCAGAAGGACCAAGAAGCGCATAAGCTCCTCCATCTTTCCATTCAACGTCTAGACGCTTTAATGCGTAATCATCATCGCTTGCCGGATCAGGCATATAGCTATGACGCAAATCTTTAAGTGAAATTCTAGCCATTTCTTTTTCCTAAACCCTATAGCGATACCAACTGGTCTTTATCATCAAAATAAAGACCCTGGGACACATCTGCGAAAAGATGCGCAACGGAACCAACATCGTGGTATTGCACACCATGAGATTGAGAAACCCAGCTGTTACCATGCATATTGAAATGTACAACACTTTCAGAACCACTGATTTCTGTGATCTGAACACTGCCTTCCACTTTGATAGCCTGTTCACCAAGTTCCTGTGCCGTCACGTGATGAGGGCGAATACCAAATGTATATTGGCCGTCTTTCATATTGGACAAATTGCCCTTGGCTTCCCATTTAATATCAGATCCAAGCTTGATCACATTACCTTCTTTGACAACTTTCGCTGTGTTGATAGGTGGCTCAGAGAATACCTTCGCGCTGATCAAATCTTTTGGGGTGCGATAGATATCACTTGTAGGACCAAACTGTGTCACACGCCCCTGATGTAATGTTGCGGTATGACCTGCAAATAACAACGCTTCAATAGGCTCTGTTGTTGCATAAACAACCACACAATTACGTTTTGCGATCAACTTAGGTAATTCATCGCGTAATTCTTCGCGCAGTTTAAAGTCTAGATTGGCAAGCGGCTCATCCAGCAAAACAAGGCTGGAATCTTTCACTAATGCACGTGCCATAGCGGTACGTTGTTGCTGACCGCCAGAAAGTTCAGATGGACGACGTTGAAGCATCGGACCCAACTTCATCAATTCTGCCATTTCATCAACGCGTCTCTTGATTTCAGCTTCTGGAACTTTTGCCACCCGTAACGGGGAAGCAATATTTTCAAAAACTGTAAAGTTTGGATAGTTAATAAACTGTTGATATACCATTGAAACATTACGTTTCTGAACAGGAACACCTGTCACATCGGCACCGTTAAAGAAAATTTGACCGGAGGAAACAGGTTCTAATCCTGCCATAATTTGCATCAGAGTAGTTTTGCCGGAACCCGTTGTCCCCAACAGCATATTGAAGCTACCTGTTTCCAGCTTCAAATCTGTTGGATAGATGTGGGTCTCGCCATCTACCTGCTTGCTTACGCCTTTCAGCTCTAATGACATTTCTTTATCCCATTAATTGCATGCGTGGTTATTGATTTCAGACTTTTCAGAGAAATCATACACAAAAATATCGTTTTTCAGAAAAGTCCTAATAATTAGGTCTTATACCTTAAAAAGGTACTCCCCGGGATGTTTAGGAGAACTTCGAGGCGATGAAGCCATCCCGGGGAGATTTAACAGGTCGTCAACAGGGAGGTTAGTTAGACGCCCAACGTTTTACCAACTCATCATAGTTGATTGTTTCACCTTGTGGTTTTTCGTTCGCAAGTTTTGCTTTCGCGCCACCTTTGCCCAACCACTCAGCCGCATCTTTTTCTTCGTTTAGACGAGGACCACAACCACCATATGTGTTGTTTGCTTCGTCCGCACGTTGCATGCGCGCCATTACTTGATCCATTTCTTGAGCCAAGCGGGACATAGCTTCTTGTGGTGTAAACGCACCAGAGTTCACATCACCGATATTCTGCCACCACAACTGAGCCAATTTTGGATAATCAGGAACGTTTACACCTGTTGGTGTCCACATTTCACGATCTGGAGAACGATAGAATTCAACCAAACCACCCAATTTAGGCGCACGCTCTGTGAAGGATTCATGACGGATGTCACTGTCACGAATTGGCGTCAAACCAACATGTGTTTTCTTCAAAGAAACGGTTTTGGATGTTACGAACTGAGCGTATAACCAAGCGGCTTGCATACGATCCAATGGTGTGGATTTGAAGAATGTCCAAGAACCTGTGTCTTGATAACCAAGTTTTTGACCTTCTTCCCAATATGGACCATGTGGAGATGGTGCCATGCGCCACAATGGATTACCTGCATCATCAACAGTGTTGTTACCTTCAGATTTAGGCGCAACCATGGATGCTGTAAACGCTGTATACCAGAAGATCTGTTGCGCTACGTTACCTTGAGAAAGAGCTGGCAAGGACTGATAGAAATCATAGTCCGCTGCACCTGGAGGCGCATATTTACGTAACCATTCGTCCCATTTGCGGATCGCATAAACAGCCGCAGGACCGTCTGTACCACCACCACGTGTTACGGAAGCTCCAGCAGGGTTACAGGAATTCTCTTCCATGCGGATACCCCATTCATCGATAGGCTTACCGTTTGGAAGACCTTTAGAACCAGCACCAGCCATGGACAACCATGCATCTGTCATACGCCAGCCTAGGTCAGGTGCACGCTTACCATAATCCATGTGACCATAGATGCGTTGACCATCAATTTCTTTTACGTCTTCAGAGAAGAACTCAGCAATGTCTTCATATGCAGACCAGTTAACTGGCACACCCAAGTCATAGCCGTATTTCGCTTTAAACTGTTCTTTCAACTCAGGGCGATCAAACCAGTCTTTACGGAACCAATATAGATTCGCAAATTGCTGATCTGGCAACTGATAAAGTTTACCATCTGGACCTGTTGTGAAAGAAATACCCATGAAGTCATCAAGATCAAGACCTGGATTTGTAACAGCTTTACCGTCACCCGCCATAAAATCAGACAAGTTTACAGCTAGTTGAAGACGGGAATGTGTACCAATCAAATCAGAGTCATTAATATAACCATCATAAAGGTTACGGTTTGTTTGCATCTGTGTCTGAACAGCCTGCACAACTTCACCCTCACCCAACAATTGGTGGTTTACTTTAATACCTGTGATTTCTTCAAACGCTTTTGCAAGTGTTTTAGACTCATATTCATGAGTTGGAATTGTTTCAGAAAGAACGTTAATTTCCATGCCTGCATAAGGCTTGGCAGCATTCACGAACCATTCCATTTCATTGATTTGTTCACTTTGTGACAAAGTAGATGGCTGGAATTCACTTTCCACCCATTTTTTGGCTTCATCCATACCTGCAAAAGCTGCAGACCCCATAGATGAAACCATAGCAACAGATACTGCTGTCGCCATAAGGAATTTTTTCATTGGATTTTCCCTCCACTGTTTCCCTATTGTTCAGCATGCCAATCCCATACTTTGAAAACCAGCATGTTCATTCATGTTCACTTATACTTTTTATTAAGTAGCCTAACTTAAATGCGAACATAAATGAATGTCAACATAAAAAAAAACTTGAGCTACGAAACAAAAACGAATAATAGTGAAAATAAACGAGGAAAAAATGAACATTCTTACCGCACGTCAGCAAGACATTATTGATCTTGCAAAAAACAGGGGACATGTGGATGTGGAGAATTTAGCTGAACATTTTCAGGTAACACCACAAACCATACGCCGGGATTTGAACTTTTTATGCGAACAGAAATATCTGGGACGCGTTCATGGTGGTGCTGTTCATTTATCCAGCGTGACAAATTTTGAATATCATTCCAGACGCCATATTGCGGCAGAAGGAAAAGAAAAGATCGCACAAGCGACGGCAGAAATCATTCCGGATAATGCCTCCCTTATTATGAATATCGGGACAACCACTGAACAAGTGGCACACGCCTTGTCCCATCATAAAGGCCTTATGGTTATCACAAATAACCTGAACATCGCCAATATTATGATGGACTCACCAGAGGCTGAAGTACTGATTGCCGGGGGAATTGTTAGAAGACCAGATGGCGGCATCATTGGCGCCCCTGCTGTGGAATTCATCCGCAACTTCAAAGTGGATTATGCGGTAATTGGTGTATCTGCCATAGATGAAGACGGTAGCCTTTTGGATTTTGATTTCCGTGAAGTGCGCGTCTCTCAAGCGATCTTGGAACAAGCGCGCGAAGTCATTCTTGTCACAGATGGCATGAAATTTGACCGCCGTGCGCCTGTCCAAATTGGGGATCTTTCACAAATCAACACATTTGTGACGGATAAAACCCCGCCGAAAGAAATTATAGAATTATGTAAGCTTCATAATGTCCGATTAATAGTAACTGGACCTGATGAAGTCTCGGAACTTGAAAGTAATTAGATGAGTCAGCAAACAGATCAAATTTTTGATTTATTTATTGTAGGTGGCGGTATCAATGGCGTTGGTATCGCTCGCGATGCTATTGGACGTGGTTTTTCTGTATATCTTGCGGAAAAAGATGACTTGGCAAGCGGGACCTCTTCCGGCTCTACAAAACTGATTCATGGCGGTTTACGCTATCTTGAACATTATGAGTTTAATCTTGTTCGAAAAGCCTTAATGGAACGCGAAGTATTGTGGAAAATGGCTCCACATATCGTACACCCACTGCGTTTTGTTTTACCTCATCATAAAGGTTTACGCCCCACATGGCTGCTACGCCTTGGCCTGTTCTTATATGATTACATTGGGGGTCGTAAGCTATTACCTGCGACTAAAAAACTGAACCTAAAAACACATTCGGCAGGTCAACCTATCAAAGATGACTTCACAACAGGATTTGAATATTCCGATTGTTGGGTGGATGATGCACGCCTTGTTGTTTTGAACGCTATGGACGCCCGTGATCGTGGCGCCGTAATTGAAACTCGCCAAAAAGTTATTAAAACAAATAAAGTTGATGGAATTTGGGAAATCGACGTACAAGACGTTCTAACAGGGGATAAAAAAACCATCAAATCCAAGCTTGTTGTCAACGCAACAGGCCCATGGGTCGATCACTTTCTAAATGCGACCGGTAAGGGATCAAATATTCAGAATGTACGCCTTGTTCAAGGTAGTCATGTCATCGTTAAAAAACTTTATGATCATGATCGTTGCTACATTTTCCAAAATGAAGATGGTCGAATCATATTCGCAATTCCTTACGAAAACGATTTCACTATGATCGGTACAACCGATCACGATTTTACTGGTAACCCTGATGACGCAGGCATTACCAGAGAAGAAGCAGAATATATCTGTAAATCCGCCAGCGAGTATTTCAAAAAAGAAATATCCGCTGACGAAGCCGTCTGGGAATTCAGCGGTGTTCGCCCTCTCTACAATGATGGCGCCTCCAAGGCACAAGAAGCAACGCGTGACTATGTGTTGCGACTTGATGGGGAAGAAGGGGAGGCAAAAATGCTCAACATTTTCGGCGGTAAGATTACCACTTATCGTCGATTGGCAGAGGCAGCCGTAGAAGAGATTGAGACCGTTCTTGGCATTAAAAAGCCAGATTGGACAATGGGCGCAACTCTCCCAGGCGGTGATTTTGCTCATAATGGTCGAGAAGATTTAGCAGAGCGCATCAAATCTACCCATAACTACTTACCCGATGATATGATTGCGCGTTGGGTTCGCAGTTATGGGACATATGCATTTCACATCCTCAAAGACGTGTCTTCTATGTCAGATATGGGAGAATATTTTGGCGGTAGTTTATACGCGGCCGAGGTTGACTATTTGATGAAAGAAGAATTTGCCGTGACCGCTAAAGACGTCTTATATCGTCGTAGCAAGCAAGGTTTGATTTTTGATAGCGATGCGGAAGAAAAACTGGCAAGTTACATGATCGCAAAACGTTCATAATCAAAAAAACAAACAAAAAATTTAATAGGGAAGTTTATCATGAGTGGGGAAACAAAATTTATTTTGTCCATTGATCAGGGCACAACCTCGTCCCGAGCCATCCTGTTCGATCAGAATTATAATATTTGCGCGGTCGGGCAAGAAGAATTCCCCCAACATTTCCCAAAATCAGGTTGGGTAGAACATGATCCAGAAGACATCTGGAACACCACGATCTCTACTTGCAAAGAAGCAATTGAAAAAGCAGGAATAACAGCAAGCGATATTGCAGCTATTGGTATCACAAATCAACGCGAAACTACCGTTGTATGGGATCGTGATACAGGCAAACCTGTTTATAATGCCATCGTCTGGCAAGATCGACGCACATCAGAGACTTGTAAAGCGCTTAAAGATGCAGGCCATGAAGCAGGTGTTACAAAAAAAACCGGATTGCTTTTAGACCCTTATTTCTCTGCAACCAAGGTTGCGTGGATTCTAGATAATGTTGAAGGCGCACGCGCGAAAGCCGAAGCAGGTAAGCTTGCTTTTGGCACCGTCGATAGCTTCCTGTTATGGCGTTTAACAGATGGAAAATCCCATGCAACTGATGCGACAAATGCAAGCCGCACCATGTTATATGATATCATCGAAGGTCGTTGGCGCGGTACGTTGTTAGATCTGTTCCGTGTTCCGGAATCTGTTTTACCTGAAGTTAAGGACAGCGCTGCCGATTTTGGTACCACCGACGAAAATATTTTTGGTGCAGCCATTCCAATCACTGGAATTGCTGGTGACCAACAAGCCGCAACTGTTGGACAAGCTTGCTTTAAGCCCGGCATGATGAAATCCACCTATGGCACAGGTTGCTTTGCGCTTTTAAATACAGGCGACAAAGCTGTCACATCCAAGAACCGCCTTCTCACCACCATCTCCTATCAAATTGATGGTAAACCCACCTATGCACTTGAAGGCTCTATCTTTGTTGCAGGAGCTGCGGTGCAATGGTTACGAGATGGTGTTGGTCTAATTGAAAAGGCAGAACAATCTGGCGAGCTAGCACTAAAAGCCGACCCAAATGAAGAAATATATGTAGTCCCTGCTTTTGTTGGTATGGGTGCCCCTTATTGGGATGCAGATTGTCGTGGCGCCATTTTTGGCTTAACCCGCAACACGGGACCCGCAGAGATTGCCTTAGCAACATTGGAATCCGTTTGTTATCAAACAGCTGACCTTTTATCTGCGATGCGTAAAGATTGGGGCGAAGCACAAGAAACGGTTCTGCGTGTTGATGGTGGTATGGTGGCTTCGGACTGGACTATGCAACGTCTATCTGAAATTCTGGATGCACCAGTTGACCGTCCTGAAGTTCTTGAGACCACCGCATTGGGTGCTGCATATCTTGCCGGGAAATTTGTGGGCTATTATCCTGATTTGGATGAGTTTTCACAAAACTGGAAGCTGGAAAAAAGGTTTAAATCCCATATGCAGGATGATGTGCGACAAGCAAAACTCGCACAATGGTCAAAGGCCATTAAATCCACATTGAGTTATCGACCATAAAACTTTTAAAGCCTCCGAAAATCGGAGGCTTTTTTATTAGACCGATGTTAACAGCATACTGGTCTCACTATTAGAGACACCGTCTATCAAACGCACTTCCCGCAAAACACGATCAAATGATTGCAGACTATCCGTATGAATTTCAGCAACCAAATCCCATTTTCCGTTAGTTGTATGCAATTTATATAATTCCGGCATCCCCCGAAGTTTCTTAATCACTTCTGTTGTCGACTTGCCCAGGATTTCAATCATCATCACAGCACGAATTGTGGAATCTCCATGGTCTTCACGGACGCGAACAGTGAAGCCCAACAAAGCACCGCTTGCTAACAATCGATCAATTCGGTTTTGAATGGTCGCACGAGAGACACCTAATGCCCCTGCTAATACGGAGACTGGTGCACGCCCATCAACGCGCAGTTGAGAAAGTAATTCTCGATCCAGATCATCAAAAATATATTTTGCGTTCTCATTCATAAATTTATCTTTTTGTATAATATAGATTAGCAATTTGTATAAATTATTAGCATACTTTTCAACAGATGGAAATTTACGTTACAAATTGAAAACAGGCATGATGCTTTTCTAAATCAAAATAAAGGAAAAAACCATGTCTGCACCTCTTCCATCTCCTCTTGCTTTTGTCCCTTTCGTAAGCGTGGACCATATGATGCAATTGATCCATGAAATTGGCATCGAAGAAATGCTGAAGGGTATTGCGACTTACGTGGAAGACGACTTTAAGCGTTGGGAGCTTTTTGATAAAACACCGCGTGTTGCGTCTCATTCCAAAGAAGGCGTAATTGAACTTATGCCTACATCTGATGGTCAAACCTATGGGTTTAAATATGTAAACGGCCACCCAAAGAATATGAAAGAAGGCCTGCAAACAGTCACAGCCTTCGGCATTCTATCTGATGTGACAACTGGTTATCCGATCTTACTATCTGAAATGACCGTATTAACAGCCTTACGTACAGCTGCAACATCTGCCATGGTTGCCAAACATCTTGCACCAAAAGGCGCAAATACAATGGCCATGATTGGCAATGGTGCGCAATCAGAATTTCAGGCGCTTGCGATGCGGGTCATCTGTGGTATCGAGAATTTGCGCCTTTATGATATTGATCCAAAAGCCACATCTAAAGCACAAAAAAACCTGACTGCTTTTGGCTTTAACATCACCGCTTGTGATACAGCTGAAGATGCTATTCAAGGCGCTGACATTATAACAACATGCACCGCAGACAAACAATATGCGACTATCTTAACTGACAATATGGTCGGTGCAGGCGTTCATATCAATGCAATTGGAGGTGATTGCCCAGGCAAGACCGAATTACATAAAGACATCCTATCCCGTTCTGATGTTTTCGTGGAATTCCCAGCCCAAACCCGTATTGAAGGCGAAATACAACAAATGCCCGAAGATTTCCCAGTTACAGAAATGTGGGAAGTGATCACAGGTACAAAAGAAGGTCGTACTAGTGCCAATCAAATCACATTATTTGACGGCGTAGGCTTTGCGACAGAAGATTTTTCAGCACTTCGTTATATACGCGATCAACTAGAAGAAACAGGTCTGTTCCAACAACTGGATATGCTGGCAGATCCAGATGATCCCCGTGACCTTTTCGGCATGGTACAACGCGCAAAGAAAACACAAGAGGCAGCCTAATGAATTCTCAACGACCTCTCTTATCAATACAAGCGCCTTCAGCTGTCGTCATGATCCGCCCACATCATTTCACTGTGAATACAGAAACAGCAGTTGATAATGCCTTTCAGAATAACGTAACCGCCAATTCATCTGACGCGAAGTTTGCATATGATGAAATCACAAAGGCTGCAAATATCCTGATAACCCATGGTGTTCGCGTTCATATGTTCGAAGATGAGGGAAAGCAGACACCGGATTCAGTATTTCCCAATAACTGGTTTTCAACTCATTCAGGCGGACATGTCGCCGTTTATCCGATGAAGCCGGAAAATCGTAGATTGGAAAGACGTTCAGATATTATTGAAATGTTAAAGAAAAAATATCGTGTTCAGGATGTCACTGATTATTCCGGCTTGGAACAAGATGATCTATTTTTGGAAGGCACAGGCGCCATGGTTTTGGACCATATGGCGCGGGTGGCTTACGCCGTTGAATCTGATCGTACTAATCCGATTATTCTGGAACGTTTTTGCACGCATTTCAATTTTGAACCCATGGTGTTCAAAGCAAGTGATGAAGAAGGCACAGCCATTTATCACACAAATGTATTGATGTGTATTGGGACAGATTATGCGTTGATTGGACTAGATATGATTGAAGATCAAGATCGTAGAGATGAAATCGCAACCCGATTAGAAAATTCGGGGAAACGCGTTATTGCATTAACCAATGATCAAATTCGTAACTTTGCGGGAAATGCTATCGAATTACAGGGGCAAGATGGGCGACTATTGGCATTATCACAAACAGCCTATGACGCCTTAAATAAAGAGCAAATATCTATGTTGGAAACTTCAGTAAAACTTGTTACGCTTGAAATTCCAACCATTGAAAAGGCTGGTGGATCAGTCAGATGCACCCTTGCAGGTATTCATTTAGCATCAAGACGGTAAACAAATTTAGCTTCGAAACTCAGTAACTGATTTAATCCAATAGCTGAATTCTTTGGCCACGTCTGTTTCAGATACAGTTGCTAAATAATAGCCTTCGTTCCCCATGATCCCGACGCCACCAACCTGCTTAACCTTTCCAGCTTCAATTGAAGATTTCGCAAGCAGTGAACTGGTTAAAGCCACGCCACTGCCATTTGCAGCAAGATCTAATGCGACACCATAAGAATCCACATGTAAACTTGGCGAAAGATCGGTCGGATATTTTGCCTTTCGCGCCCATTCTTGCCATCCTTTTGAGGTACCAACAGCTTCGATTAGAATACTATCTTCCAAAGGAGCTGCATGATCGACAGTCGCAACAGCGATCAGCTCATCTGGTCCTAATCTGGCAGCCCCTTTACCAACTTGTTTTTCAGAACCAAATCGAATCTCAACATCTGCAATTGAGGTATTAAACTCATCCGGCCAAATTGTACTCATCAACCGTATACGCAATCCCGGATGCATATCTAGGAAGTCTTGTATATTAGGAGCTAATATCCATTGAGAAATACTCACTGACGTGGCGATGGTCAAAAGCCCTTGCGTCGGGCCAACATCAAATAAACTTGCCGCGGCCCCAAGCGATTCCATCGCCGATCCAACCATTGGCAAAAGCTTACGACCATCATCCGTCAATGCCAGACCACGGGCTTTGCGGATAAACAACTGGGTTACCAGCCTCACTTCCAAAGACCGTACTTGTTGGCTGACAGCTGACTGTGTCATCCCTAATTCGTCGGCAGCAGCTGAAAAATTTAAATGTCTGGCAGAGGCTTCAAACGTCCGAAACCAACCAAGTGGAGGTAATGATTTTCCCATAGATGTAACCTAGATATAAGTATTACTAATATCTTAGT
>NZ_SMMC01000183.1:13943-32292 GCF_009711445.1 Curvivirga aplysinae
TTGTCAAAAATAGCATTTCCTGTGATTAGTTTGTTCAAAGAATTACGCCATCTGTATTGGCAAAATAAAATCAACAAAAGGAAATGGAAATGAAGGCAGAAATTAGAAAAATCGTGACCTATGAAGAAGAAGTTCTGATTGAAGGGTATCGCGAAGTTTCAGAGCCTTGGCGCTTATTTGCTGTGGCCGCAGTTATTACCAACCCCTGGGCTGGACGTTATGTGGAAGACCTAAAGCCTGAAATCCACGCATATGGGCCTGAACTAGGTGCATTGCTAACAGACAAAATCATCAAATTGGTAGGTTCAGGCGATGCAATCGAAGCCTATGGAAAAAGCGCAGTTGTCGGACTTGATGGCGAAATTGAACATGCTTCTGGCTTAATTCATACTTTGCGTTTTGGAAACCATTTCCGCGAAGCGGTAGAAGCTAAATCATACCTCTCTTTTTCCAATACACGCGGCCCAGCCAATGCACCTATTATGGTTCCTTTGATGGATAAAAACGATGCGGGACGCCGTTCCCATTACCTCACCATTCAATTTTCTATTGCTGACGCACCGCGTGGGGATGAAGTTGTTATCGTACTTGGCGGTGCAACAGGTGGTCGCCCACATCATCGGATTGGAGATCGCTATCAAGATTTAAAGGAATTAGGTCATGATGTGGACAACCCAGCAGCGGTCTGATTTCGGGCAACTTAAAGCCATTATCAAAGGCGAAGGCCAAAGCATCGTGTTACTTCATGGTGTTGGCCTTCGGGCTGAGGCGTGGAATTCACAAATCAATACCTTCAGCCAAAGTTATGAAGTCATTGCCCCAGATATGCCCGGACATGGTGCAAGCAAGTTTGATCAGACTACCTTGGACCTATCCAGCTATACCAAAAAGATCGCAGAAGCGATCATTGAACCTGCGATTGTGATAGGCCATTCCATGGGGGCAATGATTGCGCTTGATTTAGCTATTCATCATCCGGAAAAGGTGAAGGCTGCAGTTGCGCTAAACGCGATTTTCCAACGTGACGAAAATGCCGTGAATGCAGTTCAAACACGCGCGAAAAGCCTAGATGGGAAAACAATAGCTGATCCAACAGGTCCACTCACACGTTGGTTTGCAGATCAAGAAAGTGATGCTGCGGTCGCTTGCAAAGAATGGCTCACAAATGTGAACCCGGCTGGTTATAAAAATGCATATACAGTCTTCGCCACAGAAAATGGCCCCTCACCTGAAAACCTGAGAGAACTAGAAATGCCAGCTTTGTTTATCACTGGCGAAGATGAACCAAATTCTACCCCAACCATGTCAGAGACAATGGCCGCACTCACCCCAAAAGGTCAGGTAATGATTATCAAAGATGCCGCACATATGATGCCAATGACCCACATGGATGAAGTGAACCAAGCGCTCCTGACCTTTATTAAGGAGGAAGCAAAATGATCAATGTCGACCCACGTAAACTACGCGACGCTTTTGGAAGCTTTATGACGGGTGTGACCGTAGTTACAACAATGACCAGAGAAGGAAATCCTGTCGGCTTTACAGCCAATTCCTTCACGTCAGTATCCCTTGACCCACCGATGTTGTTGGTATGCCCTGGGAAGTATCTCTCTTGTTTCGATATCTTTGAGAATTGTGACTATTTCGCAGTCAATATTCTATCTGCAGATCAACAAGAAGTTTCAGATATTTTTGCAAAATTCAATGGTGATCGTTTTCAACAGGTTTCATGGCAAAAAGGCCATATGGACATGCCTTTGCTAGATGCATCCACCGCACAATTCATTTGCAAAAAATCAAAGGCTATCCCCGCTGGCGATCATTCCATCCTACTTGGGGAAGTGCATGATTTTAAAAATAGTGGTCAGCCGGGCCTTGGATATGCCGGCGGCACCTATTTCACACTCAACGATGAATAAGAATAATCGGGAGTAGACCTTATGAAATTCTCACTTTTTGCACATATGGAACGTCTGTCACCGGACCAACCACATACTGAACTTTACGAAGAATTTGTATCTTTATGTCAAATTGCGGATGAAGGTGGCATGCATGCGATCTGGACTGGTGAACATCATGGTATGGAATTTACCATTGCGCCTAATCCTTTTATCACATTGGTTGATCTTGCCCATAGGACAAAGAATGTGCGTTTAGGTACAGGCACAGTCATTGCCCCTTTCTGGCATCCTATTAAATTGGCGGGCGAAGCCGCCTCAACAGATTTGATCATCGATGGCCGTTTGGAGTTAGGAATAGCACGCGGTGCTTATTCTTATGAATATGAACGTATTATGCCGGGCCTTGATGCTTGGGAAGCAGGCCAGCGCATGCGCGAAACTGCACCTTTACTGCGTCAACTATGGGAAGGTGATTGTGCCCATGAGGGAGAGTTTTATAAATTCCCATCCACCACATCCGCCCCAAAACCAGCACAAATAGATGGTCCACCTATCTGGATTGCGGCACGTGATCCAAATAGTCACGAATTTGCCGTTTCAAATAACTTCAATGTTCAGGTAACTCCTCTCTGGCAAGGGATTGAGGAAATTGAAAGTCTCATGGAACGTTTCAACAATGCTTGTGACAAACATGATGGTCCGCGCCCGAAAATCATGTTGCTTCATCATACCTATGTCGGATCAGATGCAGGTGATGTAGATCATGCAGCGAATGAGCTCAGCCGATATTACAATTATTTCGGGGCGTGGTTTCAAAATAAACGACCGGTTAAACAAGGTTTAATTGAACGCTTATCTGATGAAGATATCGCCAATAATGAAATGATGGCGGCGAGCAAATTACGCAAAGACCTAACCATCGGCACAGCGCAGGAAGTGATCGATCAGATTAAACACTATGAAGATTTAGGATATGATGAATATTCTTTCTGGATTGATAGCGGCATGAGTTTTGAGCGCAAACGCGATTCCCTCTACCGCTTTATCAATGAAGTGATGCCAGCTTTCGTCTAAGGATACTAAAATGAACCAACCACATTATAAATTATATATCGATGGAAAATGGACAGAAGGCAGTGCAGGACAAGTGATGCATTCTCAAAATCCTGCCACAGGTGAAAACTGGGCAAGTTTCGCTTGCGCCTCTGAAGAAGATGTTAATCAAGCTGTTCGTTCTGCTAAAGCTGCACTTAATAATCCTGCATGGCGGGATATGACACAGACCGCCCGTGGTAAACTTCTCTATCGTCTTGCAGAATTGATTGAAGAAAATGCTGAACTTATCGGGCGTGTTGAAACAACAGATAGCGGTAAATTACTTGCCGAAACCCAAAGCCAGACAAAATATGTGGGTGATTATTATCGTTATTATGCAGGCCTCGCCGATAAAATCGAAGGTGCGGTTTTACCTATTGATAAGCCAGATATGCATGTATTCACCACACGCCATCCGATTGGTGTTGTTGCAGCGATTGTACCGTGGAATGCCCAAATGTTCTTAACGGCAACCAAATTGGGACCAGCTCTGGCTGCAGGATGCACAGTTATTCTAAAAGCTTCTGAATATGCCCCTGCCCCAATGTTTGAATTTGCCAAACTTGTAGAACAAGCAGGTTTCCCAAAAGGTGTTGTCTCGGTGATAACGGGTGATGCGCCAAACTGTGCTATCCCACTCACCCGACATCCTGATATTGATCGCATCGCCTTCACAGGTGGACCAGAAACCGCCCGTCATGTAGTTCGCAATTCCGCAGAAAACTTTGCCGTAACAAGTTTAGAACTTGGAGGAAAATCACCGATCATTGTGTTTGAGGATGCAGATTTGGAAACGGCGTCCAATGGTTTGATTGCAGGTAACTTTGGCGCATCAGGCCAATCCTGTGTAGCGGGATCTCGTGGTCTGATCCACCGCCCCATCCTTAACAAGCTAATTGAAATTATCAAAGAAAAAGCGAGTAAAATTGTTATAGGAGACCCATTAGAAGCGAATACTCATATGGGCCCTCTTTGCACCGAAGCCCAAATAAACACGATCAAAGATACTCTTGAGAAAGCAAAATCCCAAGGGGCAACGATCCATCTTGGTGGCGCCCCGCTTGATCAAGCGGGCAATTATATGGCTCCGACCTTAGTGGAATGCGCCCATAATGAAACCGAAACCCTAAAAGTGGAAATGTTCGGACCTGTAATGTCTTTAATTCCATTTGATACGGAAGATGAAGCCATCGTGATTGCCAATGGCACCGAATATGGTCTGGGGTCCGGCGTATTCACCCAAAACATTGCCCGTGCCCATCGCGTGTCACAAAAAATCCGATCTGGAATTTGTTGGGTGAACACTTATCGTGCTGTTTCGCCAATTGCGCCATTTGGTGGATTTAATGAATCTGGTTATGGTCGTGAAGCTGGCACCGAAGCCATCTTGGATTACACACGAACAAAAACAACCTGGATCAATACTTCCGCAGAGCCAATGGCAAATCCATTTGTAATGCGTTAGGACAATTCGCTAAGGACAGGAAATAAAATGGATAATGATCTATTTGAAAAAGGGATGGAACAACGCAAAGCCACCCTTGGCGCAGAATATGTAGAAAACAATCTAGCCAAAGCCGATGATTTCACCCGCCCGTTTCAAGAAGCCATGACTGCATGGTGTTGGGGTTTCGGCTGGGGAGATGATGCCATTGATGCTAAAACCCGATCCATGATGAACCTTTCCATGATTGGAGCTTTAGGGAAAATGCATGAATGGGAATTACATTGCCGCGGCGCCTTAAATAATGGGGTTACCAAAGAAGAAATCCGAGCCATTATTCATGTGATAGCAATTTATTGTGGTGTTCCTCAATCACTTGAATGTTTTAGAGTTGCCCGTAAAGTTTTGGAAGAAGCTGGTGATTTGTAAAATTCTTCCCTGAAAGCAAAAACGGGGATGATCTTTCATCCCCATTTCTTTTGATACATAAAGCAATCTATTCTGCCGCTACATTTGTTTCCGGCGGATGCGCTTTATGATGTTTAAGATATCCTTGTTGAGTGGCAATATGATCCGCGAGGTATTTTGCATCATGCCACACGCCCCAGATAAAAGTGGATCCACGGCGAGACAACCAAGGTAAACCTACAAAATACACACCCGGCTCAGAAGACACTCCTCGCAGATGTCTAGGGTTTCCATTCTCATCTAATGCATTAACCTTCAACCAACTGAAATCCGTTTTGAAGCCTGTTGCCCAAATGATGGAACTAACCCCAGCTTCTTTCAAATCCAGATCCGAAAGTGGATTTGTCACACAATCTGGTAGACCTAACATCTCACGGGCTTCTGGTTCTTCAGGTAAATCAAGGCCATTACGTTCAATATACGCATCGGCCTGATCCAAAACGGATAGATAATTTGCATCACCATCCGCAACATTTTGGGCCAGATCATCACCAAAGACCATCTTGCCATTTTCATAGCTTTCCGTGCGACCAACAAGGGTCATGCCATCTGCCGCAAGCTGTTTGAAATCGATCGTATAACCACCATAAGCACCAGTGACGGCAATAGTGACATGTTCTTTGCCTTGTTCAGGTGTTGCCATGTCCCACAGGCCTAACACACCTAGCCACCATACAAAATCACGGCCGCGGTAACTACGAGGGGGACGATCATGAGGGCCAACAGACAAATAAACCTTCTTACCAGCACGCATCAACTCTGTCGCGATCTGCACCCCGGAAGAGCCAGCACCAACAACCAAAACGGCCCCTTCAGGTAATTGATCTGGATTTCGATATCCTGTGGAATGCATTTGTTCTACGCCTGCATCATCCGGCACAACCGCTGGAATAACAGGTTGTTGGAATGGTCCAGTTGCCGAGACAACATAACGCGCCTCAATCACACCGTCAGATGTTTCTGCAACGAACCCCGGTCCACCTTCATTTTTAGTGACTTGCTTAACTTCTACACCGCAACGAATTGGTGAATTAATATGCTCTGCAAATTTCACGAAATAGTCTGCGACCTTCTCTTTTGGAACAAAATCGCCTGGCTCATAATCTTCAAATTCCAATGTTGGAAAACGGTCATGCCATGCCGGACCATTGGCCACCAAAGAATCCCAACGATGTGAACGCCAGCGTTCCGCAATGCGATCTTTTTCCAAGACAAGATGTTCGATACCTGCATTACCCAAATGCTCGCTCACTGCCAAGCCAGCTTGGCCCCCGCCAATAACAAGCACCTCTGTTTTTTCAACTGACATTCATATGGTCCTTTTGATTATTCAAGTTTGTTCACATGTCTAAACTCAGACTAACCAAGGACCCTTCTTAGTAAAATCATTTAATATTTAATCATTGATTTGGAATTGCCTAATTCATTCACCTATTGCAAATCCAAACTATTCTTTTCGATCAAATTTTAAAGCTACGTTATTCATTTGTTTTCATTCTACCCAATTATCATTAAGCTGCCCCGCAGAACGACATTAAAAACCTTGAGGTAGGAAATGATTGAGCGTCAAGAAATCGGCACACGTATGAGTAAAATCGTGAAACATAACGGCACAGCATATTTATGTGGTCAGGTTGGTGGAACCGATCCAGATATCAAAGAGCAAACAAGTGAATGCCTGCGCCGCGTAGAAACCCTGTTAGAACAGGCTGGCAGCAGCAAAGAGAAAATTTTGCAATGTGTAATCTGGCTTTCTGATATGAAATATTTTGCGGAGATGAATGAAGTTTGGGATGCATGGATACCAGAAGGCCATGCGCCTGCACGTGCCTGTGGCGAAGCTAAACTCGCCCGTCCAGAACTTTTCGTTGAGATGATCGTTACTGCTGCTTACGACTAACGATATTTGGATCATCACCATGGTAGAGATCAAGTTGGAAAAAAGCTGGATGGATAAACTGGAACCAGAATTTTCTGCGCCATATATGCAGGAATTAAAAAGCTTTTTGCAGGCTGAACAACAGGCTGGCAAAACCATCTTTCCCGCGAGCAGTGAATATTTTCACGCGCTTGATCTTACCCCACTTGATCAAGTGCGCGTAGTCATCCTTGGACAAGACCCTTATCATGGTGATGGGCAAGCTCACGGTCTCAGCTTTAGTGTAAAGCCGGGTGTTAAGACGCCACCATCTTTGATGAATATCTATAAAGAACTTCAGTCTGATCTGGGCATTACGCCACCAAAGCATGGCTTATTGGAAGATTGGGCTAAACAAGGCGTACTTCTTCTCAATGCGACATTGACAGTGGAACGTGCCAATGCAGGATCCCATCAAAACAAAGGGTGGGAAGAATTCACTGACCGCATTATTCATGAGGTCAACAACTTGCCTCATCCCGTCGTCTTTATGTTATGGGGAAGTTATGCACAAAAGAAAGCTTCCTTTGTTGATCAAAGCAAACATTGCATTTTAAAAGCACCTCACCCATCTCCGCTATCTGCCCATCGTGGCTTTTTGGGATGTAAGCATTTTTCAAAGGCCAATGCTTTTTTACAACAAAACGGGTTAGAACCTATTAACTGGGAAATTCCCTGAACCTTATAAAATCAAAAAACAATCCTTCTATTCAAATCCCAATTTACTTAGATATCCACATGCCTACATAATAATGAAACCTGCTGCTTTGATAATGAGATTATAACGGACAAATTAAAACAGATTAAGAACTAAGTTCGTTAAAGCCAGTGATCATACTATTTGCAAGTTCAACAAAGCCATAGCCACCTTTTTGACTGGTCAGATATTTCGGGCGGTCTTTAAGATCATTGAAAAAAGCTGAAATATTTGCCACACCAACTGTATTATCAAAATGAGTAAACATAGCTTCATCGTTTGGAGAATCACCAACAAAGGCACATTCATTTTGATCAACAGAAGCATTCTCTTCCTGTAACCATTTTAGTGCTCCTTGCGCCTTATCATATTCTCCCATCCAAACATTAATATGGATAGAGCTACAACGCGCCAAAGCCCCTTTTTCCTTCCACCAGTTGGCAGCCTGCAGCGCTAGAGACCTTTCAATGCTCACTTGTTGCCCAATATCAAAAGCGATGTCTGTCAGGCGAAAATCTTGATCTTCGGTATCTGAAATATTTGGAAATATTGATCGGAATTCTCGTTTAAGGCTATTCAATCTTTGCCAATTTTTCTGACGTTCTATTTCATTAAGATAATAGTGACGTGTCACCTTGTTCGATGAATCTTTGGATAACCACATGCTACCATTTTCTGTAATAATAGTATCTATGGGCCAAGTTCTAATTAAACAATCAGCCCAACCAGCACTTCCCCCTGTCACAGGTACAACTTTGATACCCATATTCCTTAAGTCATGTAACGCCTTATAAGTCTCCAAGGGCAGCTGCCCCTCCCAAGTCAAAGTATCATCAATATCGGTGAACAAAATTTTTGTCTTATGCGGCCATTTATCTGGTAAGTTTTGTATAGACATAAATTAATCTTAATCTTTCAAGAAAATGGAAATCGGTTGATGATCTGAAGCATCAGTTTCGATATCAACAGACATATTTTCTACATGATCTGATAAATCATCACAGATCATAAAATAATCACGACAATGCGGACCATGTGGCCATTGCTTTTGATCAAACACACCACAAGTCGGTGCATGCATATGATCCTCATATAAATATGTCCAACAATCCTTTAAACATTTATCATCTGTCAGCAATTCATATTCATCAGACATCATTTCAAGATTCAAATCCCCGCATAACAATGTAAATTGAGGTTTTGCAAACGGCGTATAGGCACCAGCAAGCTCAACAGGCACAATATTTTTCTTTCGAATATTTATTTCTTTTACCAATTTGGAGATATAATTTGCCTGAGCGTATCGTTCATATTGGCTATGAAAGGCCAAATGAGTATTTAAAATCGATATGGAAGAATCTTGGTATTTTACCGCAACTTCTATCAACACCCTTGGCATTTGAGGCGTATCTTCCAGAACTGGATAAGGTAATCGATGCAATCGACTATCAAGTAAATACGGAGACCTTATCAAAGATAAATTGCCAAACTCCAGACGGGAATCTGTATCACCACGTCCGCTCACTGCAGCCCCCCAAACTACGTCATGATTTGGAAATACCTTCGTAAAATAGGACAACTGATCATCATTGCCATATTCAGGGAAATTTCTGGATACTTCCTGTAGGCAGATAACATCAGGTTCGCCTTTTTTACAGATAACATCAGAAATTCTCTTCAGATTAAATTCCCCATCACATCCAAGACCAGCTTGAATATTCCAACTCAAGATATGCATTACTTGATCCCTGCGCTCATAAAGGATTGCATAAATTGTTTCTGGAAAATTAAGAACAAGATTAACAGTAATCCCACAGAAATCAGTGTGCCTGCAGAAATCACTGACCAATCCACACCAGATTCAGGCGCCCCAAAAATGGCCATTCCCACAGTCAAAGGTCTACTATTTTCTGTATTGGTTGCCACCATAGGCCAGAGGAAATTATTCCAATGATAACTGATAGAAACGAGAGAGAAAGCCAGATAAGTTGGACGTGCAACAGGGACAAAAACTTTCCAAATAATTTGCAAACGGGAACAACCTTCAACTAAGGCTACATTTTCCAATTCTTGCGGCACGGTCATAAAGGTTTGACGTAACAGGAATATACCAAAAGCACTAGCAAAGTAAGGTAGGCCCACCGCCAGATATGTATCCAAAATATCCATGGATGCCACCGTTTGATAGTTTTCAACAATCAAGATTTCAGGAACTATCATTAACTGCATGAGAATCAGGGCAAAAACCAAACCACGTCCCCAAAACTCTAATCTGGCAAGTGCATATCCGGCTAAAGTACATATCACCAATTGAACACCCAAGATCAAGGTTGTGATAACCACTGTGTTAAACATATAGCTTAAGAAAGGAGCTTGGTCCCAGGCAATCGCGAAATTTTCCAATGTCAAATCAGACGTTAGATCAAAACTGGTTGCATCTACACTAGAATGAAATGCCGCCCAGCATGCATAAAGCAAGGGGAAAACCCAGATACCCCCCAAAGCCCAAGCCATCAAATTATTTATATATTTTGTTAAATGTTTCATGGGATTTTACCGATAATGAATACGTCTTTCCAACACACCAAATTGCATCACTGCCAATATAACCAAGATAGCCAGTAACAAGACTGTAAGCGCCGCTGCATAGGATGTTTCAAAGAAACTAAACGCGTTTTCATAAATATAATAAAGCAACAGATTGCTTGCGTTATTTGGTCCACCTTTTGTTAGGATAAAAAGATGATCAACCATCTTGAAAGCATTTAGGATGGCATTCACCAAGATAAATAAGGTGGTTGGCATTAATAAAGGCAAAGTGATGCGGAAGAAGATATTTGCTTCGCTTGAACCTTCAACGCGGGCCGCTTGATATAAGTCGGGCCTAATCCCTAACAATGCAGCAAGATAGAAAATCATAAAGAAGCCAGCTTCTTTCCAGATCGTCATCGCCATCACGGAATAAAGCGCCAAATCAGGATCCCCTAACCAGTTATATCCTTCATGCCCGAACAAGCCGAGGATGGAATTTAACAATCCAATTTCAGGGCTATAAAAAAACAACCAGATATTTGCCACCGAAATCATCGGCAAAACGGTTGGAGTAAAATAGGAAAGCCTCAACAAACTACGTCCCGGCATATGGCGGTTAATCCACATAGCCATTGCCAAGGCAATGACGATTGAGGCAGGCACGGTAATCACCAGGTACCAAAAACTATTACCTAATACCTGCCACAATACATCATCAATTATTAGGAACTCATAATTATCCCAGACAAATCCTATATCGGTATTTTCGCCTAAAGAAAAGAAACTACGCCAGATGGTTTTAATCGTGGGGATATGCGTAAAGCCAGCTAATAAAATTAAAGCCGGCAGCAAGAGTAGCCACGCCTGTATATATTGTTTATTTTTCATATGTATATCAAAAAAAGGGAGGATGCCCTTGCCTAACAAGAACATCCTCGACAGAGAAGTTATTTATAACGTTTCAAGATATTTTCTGCTTGTTTCTGCGCTTTTTGTAACGCCTCTTCAGAAGACATTTGACCCGTTAAAGAAGCCTGGATCGCATCATCTAACAGTTTACGAACACGACCAGCTTTATGTGTAGAAAGTTCCGCCGTTGCATGTTGCAACTGGTCACGTGCAACCGCAGCCGGTGGAAAGTCTTGTACATATTGCTTTAATTCGCTTGTGTCATAAGAGGCCTGACTCACCCCCATGTAACCTGTTGCAATACTCCAATTCGCAGCTTGATCTGGTGAAGTCATAAATTTCACCAGCTTCAAAGCAGCTTGTTTTTCTTCATCAGAAGATTTTTTGAATAGATAGAAGTTACCGCCACCTGTAGGGGAACCTAACTCTTTACCTTTCGGTAATTTTGCAACACCGAAGTCAAAAGATGCATTCTTTTTCACAGCTGTCAGATTACCTGTGGAATGCCACATCATTGCAGTTTTTTGTTCTAGGAAGTTCTGACGCAACGTACCCCATTCAATCGTGCCCGCTGGCATGATCTTATGTTCTTCCCCCAAAGATTTCCAATAATCCAAAGCCTCAACTACACCTGCTTTGTCAAAATAAGTTTCGTTACCAGCTTGGTTCATCAAAATTTCGCCATTTTGCTTGGTAAATGCACCAAACATCCAGTAAGGATAACCAGTTGACGGGATCATCGCTCCCCATTGATCTTCAGTGGTAAGCTTCTTACCCATATCTACAAGCTCAGCCCAAGAAGATGGTGCTTTTTCAGGATCAAGACCTGCTTTACGGAACATATCTTTGTTATAATACATAACAATAGTAGAACGTTGGAAAGGCACACCGTAAGTTTTACCGTCTACCTTACCGTTTTGCATCAACGGACCATAGAAGCTATCCAACCATGCTTTGTCTTCGTCAGTGGACACAACATCATCGAATGGCACAATCGCACCTAAATCCATCAATTCATGCACATCAATAGAAAACATAACGGAAAGCTGGGCTGGCTGGCCACTTTTTAGCGCCGCTAAAGCTTTGATACGCGCATCATTATAGTTACCCGCATAGATCGCCTCCACATCGATATCTGGATTTTGAGTTTCAAACTCCTCAATCATACCATCTACGATTTTTGTAAGTGGACCACCTACAGCAACCGGATAATACATTGTCAATTTTGTTTCAGCATGTGCCATGCTGGTCAAACCAGTTGCAACAAGACCTGCAACTGCAATTTTCTTAGCAAGTTTAAACATTAGTTTAATCCCTCATTCATAAAATGATTTTGTGTGATGTCGGCCATTCTCTGGCCCGTCGTTCTCGAGAAATAGTGAGCCTGCCCGCGATCCCAGTTCAGTTTGAGAGTATGGCCAGCAGGGTATTGGCGGTGACCTTGAATCATAAAATTCAAAATATGCCCGCAGAATTTAGTAGAGATTAGGGTATTAGCCCCGTGATAATCACAATTCACAACTTTGGAACTAATGCCTTCACTTTCATCCAGTCGAATATGTTCTGGTCGGATACCTAAAATGGTTTCTTCATCCGGAATTAAATTCATTGGTGGATGCCCAATAAATCCGGCAACAAAATCGGTTGCTGGTTGGTCATATAGCTCTTCCGGTCGACCGATTTGTTCAATGCAGCCTTTATTTAAAAGAGCAACCCGATCCGCCATGCTCATGGCTTCAATTTGGTCATGGGTTACATAAATAACTGTAAGTCCTAACTTCTTTTGCAAGCTTCGGATTTCACTACGCATTTCATTACGTAATTTAGCATCAAGATTGGAAAGCGGCTCATCCATCAAACAGATCGGCGCATGGGATACAATGGCACGCGCTAATGCGACCCTCTGACATTGTCCACCTGACAATTGTCCCGGCTTTTTGTCCATATGAGCACCAAGATCAACAAGTTCCAAAACTTCACTTAAACGTTTGTTACGTTCAGCTGGATCAACATGACGGGCTTTCAAGCCAAATAAAATATTTTCTTTAACACTTAAATGCGGAAACAAAGCATAAGACTGGAAAACCATAGATATTTTGCGTTTTCCGGGTGCAAGGTCAGTGACGTTTTTCTGATTAAAATGGATTTGCCCATCTGTCGGATTTTCCAATCCGGCCAACATCATCAATGTCGTGGACTTACCGCAACCGGATGGCCCTAAAAGAGCGAGGAACTCCCCTGCCGCCACATCAAAACTCATATCGTTGACAGCGGGCGCCTCACCCCAACTTTTTGTTAGATTCTGGATAGAGATAAAACTCATTGTCCTTCTACCTTTCCAGCACATTCAACAATTTTCACACCACCTTCGTCGCAGATCGCCTTCAAATTTTCTGGAATTGTATCAATATATAAGCGGTCAATTTCATTGATTGTTCCGGTACGCACAGGTGCGCTACGCATATATTTATTCCGATCCGCAACCAGCAAACGTTTTTCACAATTTTCCATGATGGACCGAGAAATATTTGATTCTTCCGGTGAGAAATCAAGCAAGGTACCTGTTTCACCAATACCGCCAACACCGAAGATGCCATAATTCACATGGAACTTACGTAAGAATGCAGTTGTTTCTTCACCTGTCGTATCTTGATCCGACGCACGCAAACGACCACCAGCCAAAAATGTCGTGATACGATCATTCTGACAAAGAATTAAAGCGGCATTTAGATTGTTGGTAATAACCGTTAACCCCGGATGACCTAATAATGCCTCCGCAATTTTTTCCAATGTGGTGCCAATACCTAAAAAGATACTGGCCCCTTCAGGGATATCACGCGCAATGCTTTGCGCAATTTGCTCTTTTTCTTGTAAATTGATGATCTGTCGATTTTGAAAAGGCAGATTCTGTGATTGTACCGGTAAGGTTATTCCACCATGCACACGTTTCACCAATCCCAGATCACTTAATTCATTTAAATCTTTACGGATTGTCTGCACGGAAACATCAAAATAATCCGTTAAAAGATTACTGGATATAACCCCGCCCTCATCACGTAAGCGTTTCAGGATTGTTTGCTGTCTTTCTGATAAATTCATTTCGTTCGATCTTCAATTCTTAAAATTTAATTTCGAACGAAATGTTAATATCTTCTTATGAAAGATCAATTACTTTCTTATGAAAATTATATGACACTGATAGTTTTATTACCTTCTAGAAATAAAAAGGGCCGGATGAAAAACTCACCCAGCCCTTACAAACCATTAATTTAAAGTGATTATTTTTCTTTTTGGAACAATATACTGATCAATGCCAAGAAAGCCGATCCAACCATCAAGAAAACAGAGACTGCATTCAATACAGGTGTCGATCCCTCTTTCAAACGATCATACATTGTGATCGTCAATGGTGCGTCCGATCCAACCAACATCAATGTTGTATTAAAATTCTCAAACGACATCAAAAACGCAACGACACCGGCCCCAAACATTGCGGGACGTAGATAAGGAAGCGTAATCGTGCGAAGCACATCAAATTTTGAGCCCCCAAGGTTATAGGCTGCTTCTTCCAAGGAAATATCAAACTTTCTAAGGCGTGCAGAAATCACCAAGGTCGCAATAGTTGTGATAAAGGAAAACTGACCTAACACAACCAGAACCAGACCCGGACGTAAGAATTCCAAATCCCAATTTAAGCTATCTTCAATGCCATTTGCCAAAGTATTGGAAAATACCAAGATTGAAATCCCCAAGATCACACCCGGGATAACCAATGGTAGTAACATCAAAATATAAGCAAAAGATTTGAAGCGGAAATCATAACGCTCAAACAAAAACGCGTTACTGGTTCCAACTGCGATACTTAATAAGGTTACACAGATGGCAACAAAGAAAGAAACACTAATCCCTTTTAAGATAGATCGATCATGAAAGACACCTAGTTTAGGTTCCGTGTCATTGAAGAACCAATCAAACGTAAATCCTTCCCATGGCAAGGAAGGGAAAATTGAATCATTAAACGCGAAAGCCGCAACAACGATCAATGGCGCAATCAAATAGACAAAGAAAATCCCGACATAGGTCGCATAGCTAAACCGCAAGAATGGGCTTTGTGAAATAGATGGTATCATAACATATGCCCCTTAACTTTTCGCAACTGTTGAAGCCAAGGTTTGACCGCTTAATCTCAATCCCCCCCAGACCATCAAGGAAGAAAGCGCTAATAGCAAGAAACCAAAGGCCGCACCGAGCTCCCAGTTAAAGCGAGTGATAAACTGGGTATAAATCTGTCCGGTGAACCACATGCTGGATTTACCACCTAACAAGATTGGTGTCAGATAATTCCCTAAGGTCAACATGAAAACAACAATACAGCCAGAGATGATACCCGGCATTGCATGTGGAATCACAATTTCACGCATGACAGAAACCATATTACCACCCAAGTCATATCCCGCTTCGATATAGCTATCATCCAAGCTATCTAATGTACTTACCAATGGTACAATCATGAACAACATAGATGTATAAATAAGACCCATCACCACAGTGATATCGTTATACAGCATCTCAACTGGTTGATCGACAAAACCGATCCATTGCAAAACACCGGACATGATCCCTGTTTCACGTAATAAGATCATCCAGCCAAATGTACGGACCAACTCACTCACCCAAAACGGTAAGAGACATAACATGAATAAAATCTTCTTCTGCTTACTACGTGCGATCTTTGCAATGTAATAAGAAACCGGAAAACCAATTATCAAAGTCAACACTGTCGCCAAGACAGACATGATCGCAGTGCGGGCCAGTGTGTTCCAGTAAAATGGTTCCCCAAAGAATTCCGCATAATTACCAAGCCCCATCTCATATTGGCGTGGCCCTACTTTTTCACGGATGGAAAGTAAGAACATATCAATATGTGGAATAACAACGAGCAGCAGCATCCATAATATAAAGGGGGTGAGCAGTAACCAAAGCGTCAAACGCCGGGATATATCCTTGTCCATTTTTATTGCTCCTCATCCAGATCAGCACAATGAGAGAAACATTTTGCCACATCCTGACGCCAGGATACGGTCACATCTGTACCACGTTGTAAATCGTTGAAATCGCCTGTTTGAGGCATATTCACAGAAATCTCTTCACCTGTTTCTGTTTCAATCAAACAACGACTATCAGCACCATTAAACAAGATATTTGTCAATTTGCCTGTTAGCTTGTTTTCATCAGAAACATTACCGTCTTTACCGACAGAAATTGAAATGGATTCCGGACGCACAAAGATGTCTACATCATCGCCTTTCTTCAAAGCAGAACCAACGGATAGCGCTGACATTTGAAGACCACTTTCGGTTTCAACCTTTACACTTGTGGCATCCAAATCAACCACACGACCATGCCAGCGGTTACTATCCCCGACGAAGCCCGCAACAAAAGCTGTTTGTGGGTTATAATAAAGCTCCTGAGGGGAACCTACTTGCTCAAACACACCATGGTTCATCACAGCAATTTGGTCCGACATCACCAATGCTTCGGACTGGTCATGGGTGATGTAAACGAAAGTCGTATCAAATTGTGCCTGAAGCTGTTTCAATTCAACTTTCATATGTTCACGCAATTTCAAATCCAAAGCGCCTAATGGTTCATCTAACAACAACACATCCGGGTTCAACACCATACAACGCGCAATTGCGATACGTTGTTTTTGGCCACCGGAAAGTTGATCTACGCGCTTCGATCCTGCGTCAGGCAAGCCAATACGTTCCAGTGCTTCTTGCACTTTCACATCAATATCAGATTTCACCATTCCATTGCGACGTAAACCATAAGCAATATTTTCAGCCACATTCATCATTGGGAAAAGAGCCAAATGTTGAAACACCATATTCACAGGGCGTTTATTCGGGGCAACATTTAAAACAGACTTTCCTTTAATCTGAATATCACCACTATCCGGATTGTTAAAACCGGCAATCATACGCAGCAAAGTTGTTTTACCACAGCCAGATGGACCCAAAATAGAAAAGAACGAGCCTTTCGGGATAGAGAATGAAACATCATTCACCGCCGTAAAGCTATCAAATTTCTTAACAATATTTTTGCATTCCAAATCAAAATTCATCGACATATCGCTTACTATTCACAAAACTAATCACACATTAAAAGAACGGAAGGGAAGTTTATAAAAACCTCCCTTCCTGATAACTTCAGATTCTAGATAGAGTCTTAGTTGGCCGCGTTGATTTTATCTAACGCCTTGCCTTCCATCTCTTCCAAACCTGCAGGTACTGTTGGGTACCATTTGATATTGTCGATTTTAGCTTGGCTGAAAGAAGCATTGAAACGCGCTTTCAAGTCAGCATCAACATTCGCATCACCACCTTTAGCAGCAGTGAAGTTACCTGCTGTATTTGTGATCATGGATGCGATTTCTGGTTGCATCACAAAGTTGATCCATTTGTATGCTGCATCTTCTGCTTTTGTCTTACGTGGTAAAGCAAATGTATCGATCCAGCCCAATGCACCGGATTTAGGTGCAACGAATGTTACATCAGCCATATCTTTGTTCAATTTCCAACCGCCTGTATCCCAAGCCATTGCTGCTTTTACTTCACCAGAACGGATCAGACCCATCAATTGATCACCACCTGTCCAGTAAGCTTTTACATTTGCTTTACAGTCGATCAATTTCGCTGTCACGGTATCAAGAATACCTTGATATTTTGCTTTATCGTTATAAGCCGCAAATGGATCTAGACCCATGGAATATGCGAAACCAATCAATGTTGGACGTTTCAAACGATAAGATACACGACCAGCAACAGCCGGATCACATAAATCAGCGTAATCTTTAACTGTATCGCCAGCTTCTTTTGTGTTCATTACAAGGCCGCTTGTACCCCATACATGTGGCACACCATAAACTTCACCATCGAACATGGTATTGCTTTTTGTTGCGTCCAACATGGATGCGATAAACAAGGAAGAATCAATCTTGGAAAGATCGATTGGCTTATAAATATCAAATTCTTCTTGTGCGCCACTGATACGGTCTTGGCTTGGTTGCGCCAAATCGAAACCAGCACCACCTGTCGCACGCAATTTAGAAATCATATCTTCGTTGTTGGATTTTGTGACCTCAACGTCGATACCTGTTTCACTTTTGAACTTTTCAATAACGGCTTCAGGTGCATAACCACCCCATGTCAAAAGACGTAATGTTTCAGCTTGCGCTAGATTTGTCAGACTTGTTGTTGCTGCAATCGCCACAACCCCGGCAAATAACCCCTTGAATTTCTTCATCTTATATTCCTTCTATACCTGTTCGATATTTTTCTTAAATGCAAATAACTGAAAACATATTTACATAAAGAGAAAAT
>NZ_SMMC01000076.1 GCF_009711445.1 Curvivirga aplysinae
CATTTACACCAGAAAGACTAAATTGTTCCTTCACGCGACCTTTGAGAGTTTCTAAACTCGATTCGTCTTCTGCTTCACAACGCACAACAAGTGCATTTTGTGTATTAGAAGCCCTTATAAGCCACCATCCACCATTTTCATTCACGCGAACCCCATCAATATCGTTCACATCAACATCTGTTTGAGACAAGCGCTCTTTGATTTCATCAACGATCGCAAATTTACGGCTTTCATCCACATCAATTCGGATTTCTGGCGTATTAACAACTTGAGGCAACTCATCACGTAACTCATCAATACTTTTACCTGAAACCACAAGATAATTAATTAAACGTACTGCAGTATAAAGCGCATCATCATAACCGTAATACTTATCAGCAAAAAAGATATGCCCACTCATCTCACCGGCTAACGGTGCATCACGCTTTGCCATTTCAGATTTAATAATAGAGTGACCCGTCGGCGCCATGACCGGATCTCCACCAAGGCGTGCGACTTCATCAAATAACATTTGGCTCGCTTTAACATCGGCTATAATAGAGGCACCCGGTACATTCTTTAATACATCACGAGACAATATTGCCAGAAGCTGATCCCCCCACAAAATACGTCCCTGACTATCGACTACACCAATACGATCACCATCCCCATCAAAAGCAATACCTATATCAGCTTCTGCCTCTGCAACAGCTTCTTGTAATTGCACTAGATTTTCTGGAACCGTCGGGTCTGGATGATGGTTTGGAAAAGTTCCATCAACCTCATCATTTATTACGTAGTGCTCACCTGGCATTAGTTTTGCCAATGCTATAGTTGATGGTGCAGCAGAACCGTTACCCGGATCCCATACGATTTTCAAACCTTTACGTGACGTATAATCACGCATCATACGTGTCACATAACCGGAAACGATTGCCCCAATATCCATCACGCCACCACGTGCCTCACGCCAAATTCCGCGTAAAGCCAGCTCACGTAATTCTTGAATCTGCTCCCCATAAAATGGTTTATTTTCAACCATCATCTTGAAGCCGTTATATTCCGATGGATTATGAGAACCTGTCACCATGACGGCCACATCAGCTTTTAAGACCTTACTGGCAAAATACAATCCAGGACTAGGCACTAATCCAACACGTAAAACATACATACCTGAAGAAGCAAGGCCTCGGCATAATTCTTCTTCAAGGATTGGTGAGCTATGACGCCCATCATAGCCAACAACAGCCAGCTGGCCATTATTTCCTGCTGCGATAGTCCCTAAACTGCGCCCCAGAGCCAATGCATCTGCAGTTGTTAAATTTTTTCCTACAATGCCTCGAATATCATATTCACGCATAATTGTTCGATCAAAGCGATGCCCAACTATCATTTCAAACGATCCTAAACCTTTATATATTCTTCCCCATTAGAAGCAAAACAGCCTAAACTTACTTGCGTCCAATACTAGTATAAGCGATTCCTAATTGTTTCATACGTTCTGGATTATACATATTACGCAAGTCAACAAGAATCGGCTTTGCCATTTCATCTTTCATCCTAGAAAGATCTATCATTCGGAATTCATTCCATTCAGTTATGATAACCGCACAATCAGCATCCTTGATTGCTGCATATGTGCTACTTTCCCAATTTACGTCGGATAAGTATTCTTGAGCTTCTTCCATACCTTTTGGATCATAAGCATGAATATAGGCCCCCATATTTTGTAAAGCAGGTATAATATCGAGAGAAGGACTATCTCTCATATCATCGGTCTCAGCTTTAAATGTCACTCCTAATATGGCAATTTTCTTACCTGTGACATCCCCACCGCAAGCTTCAATAACTTTTGTTGCCATAGCTTTCTTGCGACTTGCATTAACGTCTACGACCGTTTCAACAATTCTTACAGGTGTTCCAGCTTCTTCAGCGGTTCTCACAAGTGCTAAGGTATCCTTAGGAAAACAAGAGCCACCATATCCTGGCCCCGCCTGTAGGAATCGAGGACCAATCCGACTATCAGACCCCATACCCTGAGCAACAGATTCAACGTCCGCACCTACTTTTTCACATAAGTCTGCTAATTCGTTAATAAAAGAAATCTTAACCGCAAGAAACGCATTTGCTGCGTATTTGATAAGTTCTGCTGTTTCCAATCCTGTCATCATGACTTCGACATTATTAGAAGAAAGCGGTTGATAGATATTCGCCATAACCTCTTTAGCACGATCAGATTCAACCCCAAGCACAACACGGTCAGGTTTTGTAAAATCTTTGATTGCAGCGCCCTCACGAAGAAATTCAGGATTTGAAACAACGTCAAAATCCGCATCGGGATTGGTTTCTTTAACAATACGTGCAACTTCTCTCGCAGTACCTACAGGGACAGTAGATTTATCAACGATGACTGTATACCCGTCTATGGCCATCGCAATATCTCTGGCGGCAGCATAAACATAGCTTAAATCAGCATGTCCATCGCCATGGCGTGTTGGTGTACCAACCGCAATAAAGACAGCATCAGCCCCCTTAACCCCTTCTTCAAGTGAGGTTGTAAAATGCAAACGACCTGCATCTGCGTTTTCTTTGACCATATCGTCAAGGCCAGGCTCATAGATTGGTATTATACCTTTCTTTAATTTACTGATTTTTTCTTCATCAAGATCCACGCAGGTAACATCAATACCAAATTGAGAAAAGCATGCACCGGATACCAAACCAACATAACCGGTACCAATCATTGTAATTTTCATCAGACTACTTTCTTTTAATGATAAGGCTCAACGCTTATCGGGCATATTTTTTTAACAAAGATTGAACATCAGGGGACATTTGCTGATCTATTGCAGCAAAAGCTATATTCGCCTCAAGCCAGCCTAATTTGTTTCCACAATCAAAATATGTTGCCTTATAACGCAAGCCATGAAATGGATGTCTGCCAATCATATTAGCCATTGCATCAGTCAGTTGGATTTCACCTGATTTATCAGCACTTTGTTTTTCAAGCCAATCAAATACTTCAGGCAATAAAACATATCTTCCTGTAATCGAAAGTGTACTAGGTGCATCCTCTGGATTTGGTTTTTCGACTAATCCTTCAATGATCGGCAAATCGGCATCTTGATTGGGGGTATCTAAGATTCCGTAACGTTTGGTTTGTTCCAGCGGTACATCCATGACCGCAACAATATTTCCGCCAGTATCATCATGCGCATTTATTAACTGCTTGATGCATGGTTCCTGTCCATTATACATCATTAAATCATCAGTAGACATAATAGCAAATGGTTCGTCTCCTATTAGGTCTTTCGCACATAAAACCGCATGTCCGAGACCCAAAGGTCGCATTTGTCGCACATATTTAATACGGCCAGGTTCTTGTAGGAATTCGGTAACTTGTTGCAAGGCCTCATTTTTTCCACGTTTTCGCAGACTGTCTTCTAACTCATAAGAAATATCAAAATGATCTTCGATTGCCTGTTTGTTACGACCAGTTACGAAAATAATTTCCTCAATTCCCGCCTCAATTGCTTCTTCAACAGCGTATTGAATAAGCGGTTTATCGACCACAGGTAACATTTCCTTTGGGATTGATTTAGTAGCAGGTAACATTCGAGTACCGAAACCAGCTACCGGGAAAACGGCCTTTGTTACTTTTGAAGATAACATCTTGCATTCCATATTGTGTAGTACCAAGCGACTTTAATTGCCATATTCTGCATTGACAAACAAGTAGCTTAGCTATCTTTCTCAGCATTCTAGTATTACTTACTTACGAAAGATTACGTTTTCTTAACAATTCGAAAAAAACACAGCTCTTGATTTCTTTCCTTAATCAAAATATTAACGAAATTGATAAAATATTTATATTCACACAAAACCTTAGGTAATTAATCACATGACCTCTTATGCTGCACCAGAAACATTGATGGAAGAAGTTATCAAAATCATCCGTGAAGCGGGAGCAAAAGTCATGGATATATACGAATCCGATTTTGAGACTTATTCAAAATCAGATTCTTCTCCGGTAACTGAAGCAGATTTAAAAGCTGAAGAGATCATTACACCGGCCTTGGAAAAACTGACCCCAGGCATAAAAGTTGTTGGTGAAGAAGCAGCCTCTCAGGGTAAAGCGCCAAGTGTGGGTAATGACGACCCTTTCTGGCTTGTAGACCCTGTTGATGGTACTAAAGAATTTTTAAACAAAAATGGTGAATTCACTGTAAATATTGCTCTGATTGACAAAAGAAAACCTGTTTTGGGTGCGGTTCTAGTACCAGCTAGAAATACATTATATACAGGTATTGTCGGACAAGGCGCAACCAAACAGGTTGGGAATGAGCCCCCTCAACCTATTTCAGTGCGAGAAGAACAAGAAGATGGTGTTACCATTGTTGCGAGTCGTCGACATGGTGATCCTGAGTTATTAGAGAAATTTTTGAACGGCAGAACACTCAAAGAAACAATCAATGCTGGTAGTAGCCTTAAATTTTGCTTAGTCGCTGAAGGTTCCGCCGATTTATATCCAAGATTTGGCCCAACATGCGAATGGGATGTTGGAGCCGCACATGCAGTTTTAGAAGCTGCAGGCGGATTAATCACTCTCGAAGATGGCAAAACACCGTTTACATATGCAAAACGTGAAGATTTCTTAAATCCTCACTTTATCGCTTGGGGTGGCATTCGTTAATAAATTGAGATCAGAGCTATGATGCGGCTTCATATCCCATCATAGCCAATTTTCTTGGCAATCCCCAACGATAACCGCCAAGATAACCTGTATTTCTAATTACTCGATGGCATGGGATTACCCAGCCGACAGGATTAGAACCAATGGCGGTCCCAACTGCTCTAGCAGCACCAGTTTTCATTTCAAGTTTTTTAGCGATATCACCATAAGTGACTAGTTGACCTTTCGGAATTTCCATCAAGGCCTGCCAAACTTTCACCTGAAATTCACTACCCTTTATAAACAATTTTAACTTTGTGCGTTTACTCGGATCAACCTGATCTGGATGCTGAAAGATTTGCTTCATATATGGATATGTATAATCAAAGTCTTCAATCAGTTGCGCCATAGGCCAACGCCTTGACATATCTGCAAAGCATTCTTGTTTCCCGCGGTCATCTAAAAACGCCAATCCGCATAAACCGCGATCAGTTGCGAGAATTAAAGTTTCTCCAAACACCCCTTGATGCCATGCATAACGTATCTTCAAGCCCTTAGCTTGTTGTTTATACTCACCTGGTGTCATCGCTTCCACAGATACGAATAAATCATGCAAACGGCTTGGACCGGACAAACCACTATCCAATGCTGCCCCTAAAACCGATTCATTATCAGCTAATGATCTTTTGGCATGTTCCAATGTTAAGACACTAATAAATTTTTTAGGGCTTATCCCTACCCATTCAGAAAATAATTTTTGGAAATTAAATTCATTCATGCGCACTTGCTTCGCAATCTCCAAAAGCTCTGGCTGTTCATCCCAATGATCAGCGATAAACTCTAAAGCCTGAGCTACTTTATCATAAGAATTCTGCGTCATATCTGCACCTTTTGATCTATTAATATATGCATAATGATAAAATTCGCCTCAATTCCCCACCCGTTTCTTGGTATATCAAAAATTTCGGTTATACTTTTAAATAGTATCGACAAAGTTCATAAACTTATAAGGGGTATTTTATGTTACCGATCATACGTCACCCAAAGACAACGCAACGTGTATTAGATAGAATTGGACAAAGCCAATTCCCTGATTTTAAAAAAATCATCGCAACAGGCTTCCAAGAGTATGAACCTTTATACCCCCGCTTTCAGAAAATTGGGACACGAAAATATAATAGATTAAGAAATAAGATTGCTCGTAAAGAGAAAACTGTAAACCAAGGAAAGCCGCCCAAAGATCAAATCAATCTTTACACATCACGTCATAAACGTATTGAAACTAAATGGTATTTAAATTTAACAGCCGATATCAAAGGCTTCAGAAATCAATGGCATGCTTCCATTGAAAGCCTAAAAGATATCGATCAACCACAATCCATTGCATGGCAGAACCCAGAAAATGGAGCCTTCGGCTCAGGATACAATATGTTCCATCTACAATGCGATGCTATGATTGATGCGATTGGATATTTATATAATGATGGAGACTCTACAGCGCCTGAATATCCACTTGATTTTCTAGAACCAATCAATACGGGAGAAAAAATCACAGAATATCTCACGCCATTAATCACCTCCAATTTACGTAAAACTGGTATTAATCATCGTGATCAAATCGGTGCAATTACAGGCTCAATGTCCCAATTAGTATATAAATCCTACCTACGTGATTACGTTAATACATACGTAGATGGTCTTGATATTACAGATGAATATAAAGGTGCATACACGAAATTTCTGGATGATTGGCAAGATCCGACAACGGGCTTTTGGGGTGCATGGTTTGAGGTAGATGGTAAAATCTTGAAATCACCAGATCTCAGCCTCACCTATCATACCGTCAAATATCGCAAAGGAAAAATTAATCTCTGGGAAGAACTAATCGACACTCTGTTAGCGATAAAAACTCAGCCCTATCCATTTGGCTGGTCCGTACAAGGTCATATGAATAACCATAATAGTATGGATGTGGTCCGAATCATGAAACTTGGCTGGGAGCACATGACAGAAGATCAAAAAGAAAGTTCTGTTAAAGATATAGAAGAAATGCTCGACTGGTGTTTAAACGATTCTCTAGAACCTGATGGCACATTCCGATATTTCAGTTTCTATAATAGCCAAGGGGACGCATTTTACTATGGTGTCGCTTTCCTAGATGCTGTCGGCTACATTAATCCAGATAATTTATTTTGGACCGATAAAACCTTCCCTGAAGGTAAAGGTCTATGCCTGAAGATCAAGAAGCGCCTAATAGAAATGGGCTTAGATAATTCTGGTGCTCAAAACGCATTAGACATTTTAAACAGAGATTGCCCCTGCAATCAGGAAGAAAAAGCAAAATCTTAACCATAAACTTAAGGGCTGCACATTCGCAGCCCTTATTCATCTAATATAATCAAGTGGAAGTTTCGTCGTGTATTTAATTTGTTCCATTGAGAAATGAGAACTGACATCAAACATATCTGCAATCGAAATTAGTCGCTTATAAACTTTATCATATGCCCCAATATCAGGCACTTGGACTTTGAGCATATAGTCAACATCCCCACTCATCCGATATACTTCAACAACCTCATCAATTTTCTCTAATCCCTCTGCAAACTGTTTTAACCAGTCAGGATTATGTTGATTCGTCTTAATCGCGACAAATACCGTCACACCAACATTGAGCTTATCTGCATCTAATATCGCTACACGTCCTTTAATGACGCCATTTTTTTCCATATTTTGAATACGACGCCAACAGGGGGTTGTAGATAAACCAACCCTATCCGCAATATCAGACACAGAGAGTTCTGCATTTTCCTGCAATAGTCCCAAAATCTTTTTATCAATATTATCCATTATTACAA
>NZ_SMMC01000130.1 GCF_009711445.1 Curvivirga aplysinae
GAAGATATATTGGTTATACAGTCAAATAATTTGAGTTTATCAATGCCACATCGTTTTAGGTCGGGGAATTTAAATGGTAACTGTACTACGTGCTGATGGTAAAATAGATGCAGTTCAGGATAATCCTGAGGAGCGTTTTATGTTAGTGGTAGACGAGGTTGGAAATATCTTACGAGGCAATAAAAATGCTTTGACCTGGCTAGACCAAAAGCCACAGGATTTGGCAGAAAAAAACATTGCAGATATATTGGCACCGCCGTCAAAAATGCTTGCTTCAGACATTATTGTAAATGCAGTAAGTGGCTTCCACATGGATTTACAACCCGCTTTTATATTCGGGTCCAAACGTCTAATTAAAGGCTTCCAAATGATGGGAGAACCTGTTGCCCCTGATGGGAATGGCCCCGACGTAAATGAATACCGTTTACGTTTTCAGTATGATGAAAACTTATCATCTGAATCCAATCCGATCAACTCAGCCAAAGGGTTTGCCAATAGTGTAAATGATATTCTAAAACATTCAGATGAAGAATTGGATATGACCTTTGTCTCTGTAGGCGATATGGACGGGTTAGCCACGGATCTTAATTTATCCAAAGATCAAATTGATGACTTCACCAAAAACATGGAAGATCGGCTACGCGAATCCAGTCTAGATAAGGCAGCCCTTAGTCAAGTTTCAGGCGGGAAATATGGTGTCCTGCACAAATCCCAAACCGACCTTTCTGATATGCATGAAGATATCAAAGGTCTCGCACAACAAATTGACCCTGAAGGAAGAGCCCTCAATATTGAAACAAAGACGATGTCGCTTGATACTGAAGGTTTAGAAGATGACGAACTCGCAGATGCACTTTCTCATGCTATCGATAGCTTCGCCGAATCGGGATTAGACGATCTAATATACGATAATCTAGGTTCTGCACACACAGCTTATCTTGATCATAAATCAGATCGCTTATCAATTTTAAAAGAAGTAATTCACAAGGATCAATTATCTGTTGTTTATCAACCTGTTGTAAATGTTCACAAATGGTGCACTGATCACCTATGGGCAGAAATTAGGGCTGATTTAGAAGATGATGGATTGGGTGTTGAGGAAATCATCAAATTCACACGTGACGATCTGGATTTACGTGTTCAGGTGGACGAAGCACAATGTAAGTTCATCGAAACCGATGACTGGTATAAAGGCTGTCCTGTTGCGATAACATTACATGTACGGTCACTTCTTAAAGAAGATGTGGTCACGCGCTTACTTAAATTTGCAAGTAAAGCAGGTGACACGAAAGTGATTCTACGTATATCAGGCTTCAGTCCTGATGATCTCGATCGTTTATCTGCTTTAAAGATTTTAAAACAATCGGGTTTCTCTATCGCTTTATATGGCGAAGAACTCGGGGCGATTAATTCCCAGATTTTAACCGAATTACCTGCTGATTATATCATTTTGGAAGACGGCTTTACTGAAAGTACCGCCCATTTAAAGGCTTCACTGGCAATGCTTGAAAAGATGGAACAGCGCTGCTTGCAATATGACATAAAATTAGTCTTTGACGGTATTCGTGAAGAGGATACCGCAACAACTCTAGCTAAGCTAAAAGTAGCTGTAGCAACAGGTAGTTACTTTGGTGATCATGTCTCAAATCTAGCAGAACTGCGGTATCCAATTCAGGAAGAATAATTTTTTTACATTTTTGTCATTTTTACACTTGCTCTTAAGGCGGTTTTAAATATTATGCCCGCCGTAACCTAATGGTTCCGCATCATAGATGGAGCGGTGACAGAGTGGTTGAATGTACCGGTCTTGAAAACCGGCGTGCGTGAAAGCGTACCGTGGGTTCGAATCCCACCCGCTCCGCCATCTATTTGGCTATACAAAAACGAGGCTTTATGCCTCGTTTTTTGTTTCTTTCTCTTGTGTTTAAAGTTACGCATCTTCTAAAAGTATCGTTTTAAGATCATCTTGCATCTGGGCAATATGATCCAGATCCAATGGAAACTGAAGTGTGGTCGTGCCATCCCTAGTCATTGAGATTCGGGCATCTAAACTTCTATTAATTCCTTCAATCGAAATATTGACCTTCTCGCCAGCAGACAGATTTATGATAGGTTTAACATTCGCATGAGCAGTGGAAATCGTCGACACAATACCCGACCATGATTTTCCGTTAATCTCGCTATTCGCTTTTAAATTAACAGTTTTTGTTACGAACGTGTTTTCTTCCGTATCTGTATTCTGTATTGCGTTCAGGAAAGTATCTATTTCTTTCGTTAAGCTACTTGCTTCCTCAGCCATTTGGATTGCAGCAGTGTTTATTTCTTCGGATTTTAAACCGACACTATCTGCTTGCACAGTAATAGTACCGATATTCTCAGTAACCCGCTCCGCGCTTTGGGCTACAAAAGTTACACTTCTTGCCATCTCTTGTGTCGTTGCATCTTGCTCTTCAACCGCGGCAACTATGCCGGATACATATTCATCAACTTGTTGAATAACCACGCCAATTTCTTGTATAGAGGACGCTGATTTTTCTGAGGCTATCTGGATATTTCGAATTTTTTCCGAAATTTCTTCTGTTGCTTTCCCAGTTTGACTGGCAAGAGATTTCACCTCATTAGCGACAACCGCGAAGCCTTTACCCGCATCGCCAGCACGCGCGGCTTCAATAGTGGCATTCAGCGCGAGTAAATTCGTTTGTTCAGCGATATCTGTAATCAAACTAACCACATCTCCGATTTCAAGTGCAATTTTTCGCAATGGTTCGATTTCGGATTGCGATCTATTTGCTGATTCTACAGCCTGTTTTGCAACTTTGGAAGATTGCGCAACTTGATGACTAATTTCGTTAATTGATGCGACCATTTGCTCTGTCGCAGAACTTAGAGAATTTGCATTTGTTGAGGATTCTTCGGCCTCATGGGCAACATTGCTCGCCATGCTTTTTGTGTCATTGCTATCGTCTTTCATGGCCCCAGCACGATCAACCATCATATTTGAAGAATTTAAGATTTTCTCAAAAACAGCACCGATCGTGGCGCCAAAGATACCAGTCACTTGATTTAATTCATTTTGTTTGGCCCGATTTTTCTCACGTTCTCTTTTTTGGGCCTCCTCCAAATCTCTCGCTTTAAGCATGTTTTGTCGGAAAACTTCGGTTGAATTTGACATAGAGTTTAATTCATCATCAAATTTCATATTCGGTGTTTCAACGTCTAACTTGCCATCTGCCATATTTTCGATGGAACTTGTTAAGTTTTTTACGGGAACCGTGATACTCCGCCCAAGTAAATAGGCCAATATTGTACATAAAGCCAAAGCTACGATCGAAACCCCTAAAACGATAAATTTTCCGCGTTCCTCATCGCTTAAAGCTTGCTTTGCCGCTTCACGGGTAAAATGTTCTACCTCAAACAAAAGTTCCTCAATCTCATGATCAAGTTCTGCTTGTTCCTCTTCAATGATAAGAACCTCTTTATAGAGATTATTTTTTTCGCTCTCTGACAAATTGCTCTTTGTTATTTTATCAAATAATTTATAAGCGTGTTCATCATAAGTTTTATGATGTTTTTCAATTGTCTTTAGTTGTTTCAAAACGCTCTTAAATTCTTCAATTGCAATCGGGTCACGAGCAACTTTAATAAATTCTTCAGCCATTTTTTCAGCTTCCAGAATTTCTTTATCAACTTTTTCGGCCAGGGTTATAAATTTCTTAATTGAGCCATCAACACTATGACTATCATCATGTGCATCAACCCCTGTATATCTTAAAGTTTGTTCCAGCAAGATTGCCTGTTCAAGTTGATGGACCGTAATTTTGGTCAAAATCTCGGTGAGTGGAACATCTCTTTCTGCAATCCCTTCAAGTTTATAGCCAATCTCATTCATCTTATAAAAGCCAACACCCCCTACTATGACCAAAAATATAAGAGTAAATCCTGTTAGGATAAAAATTCTATGCGAAATCTTAAGTTTCTTGATTAAATTTGGCATGTATTTCTCTCTTCATATGCGTGGTATCTTTATTGATAAGATTAATCGATTAGTTCCTTTATCTTGTTTAATAGGTCGTCTTTTGAGAATGGTTTTTCTAGAATTGCATCGGCTTTATGCGCGGCAATCCCCAAAGCCTCATCGGCTGGGATACCATTTCCCCCCGCAGAAATGGCCATTATTGGGCAATTTGGATTTGTTTTTTTTGATTCGATGATGACTTCTGTCCCATCTTTCTCAGGCATCAAAATATCTGTGATAATAAGATCAAAATTATCCGATTTTAGTTTATTAATACCTTCATTTCCATCAACGGCTTGAACAACCGAATGTCCAGCCATACTAAGAATGAGGCTCAAGGAATCTCGAACACCCTTCATATCTTCAATTAACAGGATTTTGCTCAAGGACATGCTCCAATTCTTATAGTCGTATAAAAAATACTTTTTAGGCTATAATTCTATACCAACCACGTATCTCTACAAAGAATCATCGCAATACGGAATTAAGATTTCAAACTTACTCCCCACCCCTTTTTCCGTCTCAACTAGAATACTACCACCCCATTCTCGGATAAGTCTATAAGAAATTGCTAATCCAAGACCAGTACCCTCACCAGGCGGTTTAGTGGAAAAGAACGGTTCGAAAATTGAGGGAAGTATTTTTTCATCAATTCCACCCCCGTCATCAATTATTGAAATAGTAAAATATTTACCTTCTTTAAGGTAGTCACGCTTAAGTATATTATTCTTTAACTTTTTAATCTCAAACTCAAATATCAAACTCCCCTTATAACCCATTGAAAATAGTGAGTTGTTTACCAAGTTAAGTACCACTTGTAACAGTCGTTCTAAATTTAAGGTAGCAGTACCACAAGGCTCCTTTAGTGCCGTCTTAACGGAAAAATCGACCCTGCTATTTAAAAGATTTTTTGCAAAACTAACAACATGTGAGACAATTTCAGAAACAACTATATTTTCCTTTGAATCGCTTGATCTTCTGGAAAACCTCAAGGTGTCTTTTATTATCGACTCTGCAATTTTGATATTTTCATTAATAATCTTTGTACATCTTGTGACATCATCACTATTCAAATTTTGCCATTCTAAAAGGGTTTCTGACAATAACATCACCGGCTGAATAGCATTTTTAATTTCATGATTTATATTGGCTGACATACGCCCTAAAGCTTCAAGCTTTTGTCTCTCAATCTCATTGCGCTGACGCTCTCGATCATGTGTAATGTCAGATTGAATCCCGATAAATGCCACGGGGATATTATGCTGATCAAATACTGGTGCTAATCGAAGGCGATTCCAAAATGGTGTATGATCCTTCTTATAGTTCAAAATCTCTACCTCTAAAGGTGTGAAATTTTTAATTGCCTCCCTAATTTTACGAACACTTTCTGGGTCAGTCCCCTCACCTTGTAAAAAACGACAATTCTTTCCTATCACCTCGTCTCGACGATAGCCTGTTTGATTAAGAAATGCCTGATTTACATAGGAAAGTGGTAAACCCTCCTTAATATAAGATATCGTATGGGCAAGATTGCTGCATTCTATTGACTGAAGAAGTATCTCATTAGAAATTGTCAATTTAGAACTCCTACCCGTGAGGTATCTTATCGATACCAAGATTAGCTTCCCCTTAATTATGATCTCGTATTTCCTGTCATTTATCAAGGAAGCTATTGAGGACAGCCTAATAAGATTACTATTGGCATCATATAATTTTTAAAACTGTCCCTCCTCAAATTTGTCCGTAAATGTGATTAAAGCGCCGGATCATTAGATTGGACGTTTTTTAACAAAAAGTGATCACATTTCTGATTGATGATTAATTTTAATCATCGTACATAGGATCAAATTATTTCGAGCGCCCTCACCCTTTTAGAAAATAAGATAAAGGCGTTTCATCAGTTGGAGGATTTTTAAATGAGCAGAATTGTTTATGTGAATGGTGACTTTGTAACTGAAGACGAAGCAAAAATCTCTGTATTCGATCGTGGTTTTTTATTCGCTGACGGTATCTATGAGGTTTCCTCTATTCTAGAAGGTCGTTTGATTGACAATGCTGCCCATTTGGCACGTTTGAAACGCTCCGCAGATGAATTAAAGCTGGATTTGCCAATGTCTACTGATGATATTGAAAAAGCTATGCTTGAACTACTAGAGAAGAACGGCGTTCATGAAGGTGCATTATACCTTCAAGTTACTCGCGGTGCTGCAGATCGTGATTTTGGTTTTCCAGTGGATGCAAAACCATCGCTAGTTATGTTCACTCAGGAAAAGAACCTGATTAATAGTCCTGCCGCAGAAAAAGGAATTGCCGTCATTTCAGTTGACGATATCCGTTGGGGACGTCGTGATATTAAGACTGTCCAACTTCTTGCGCCTGTTCTTGCAAAACAAGCCGCTGTAGAAGCGGGAGCCAATGACGCATGGCTTGTTGAGGAAGGCTTTGTTACTGAAGGTAGCTCTAACAATGCCTATATTGTTAAAGATGGGGTTATTATTACACGTCATCTAAGTAACAGTATCCTTCATGGCATTACCCGTGCAGCTGTTTTAAAACTTGTTGAGCAAGAAGGTTTAAAATTGGAAGAACGCCCCTTCACCATGCAAGAGGCATATGAAGCTGACGAAGCATTTGTAACAAGCGCGACAACATTTGTTTGGCCTGTCGTAAAAATTGATGATGCCGTTATGAGCAACGGTGCCCCAGGCGAAATTTCAATGAAATTACGTAAATTATATATTGAAGAAGCTTTGAAACGCTGATTTAAATACTTTATAGATTATTTCCAAAGGGCGCCTGTTTATGCAGAGCGCCCTTTTTAGTGATTTTTTAAATATAAGTCACACTTTAAATTCTAATAAACGTATAGACAGAAATTATTTTGCGCCAAGCACCTAAAATTTTTTGCCTCAAGACCAATTTAAACATTGTCACGGTATAAACTTGCCCCTTATGATGTAATGAAATTGCAAAATTTGAACAATGCATGTCGCATTTTTGATGATGCAATTCGTAAATAAGTCTTTTACGATGTCGCAAAAAGACTGTTTAATGTATAAATAACAAAATTTTTATAAATAGGTCTGGGAGACTAAGATGAAAAAACTATTGTTAGGCGCTACAGTTCTGGCTGGTGCAATTGGCATGTCCACTGCGTCTAAAGCAGAATGTGGTACAATTACAATCGCAGATATGAATTGGCAGTCCGCAGAATTTATTGCGTATGTGGATCAATTTATCCTAGCTAACGGTTATGGTTGTGATGTTGAACTTGTTCCCGGTGATACAATGCCTACAGGTACATCCATGGCTGAAAAAGGCGAACCGGATATCGCACCAGAACTATGGATAAACGCACTTCGTGAAGTGCTGGATGCACAGGTCGAAGCTGGTAAACTTGAATATGCAGGTAAATCCCTTTCCGACGGTGGTGAAGAAGGCTTCTGGGTTCCTAAATATATGGTTGAAAAACACCCAGAAATGGCAACCATTGAAGGTGTTTTAAAGCATCCTGAGTTATTCCCGAATCCTGAGGATGATTCTCGCGGTCTATTTATGGGTTGTCCATCTGGTTGGAATTGCCAAATCACAAGTGGAAATCTCTTTAATGCTTTCAACATGGAAGACAAAGGCTGGGACTTAGGTGATCCAGGTTCTTCTGCTGGTCTAAACGGTTCCATGGCTAAAGCATATGAACAAGGTTTAGGCTGGTTTGGTTACTATTGGGCACCAACTGCTTTCTTGGGTAAATATGAGATGGTGAAAGTTGATTTCGGTGTGCCCCATGATAAAGCAGAGTGGGACAGTTGCACAGTAATTCCAGAATGTGAAAATCCGAAGCCAAATGCATGGGTTGAATCAGAAGTATTCACTGTTACAACAGCTGGCTTCAAAGATAAGTCTCCTGAGGCATATGGCTATGTTTCTAACAGAAGCTTTACCAATAGCTTTATGAATAAGTTTTTGAAATGGATGGATGAAAATCAAGCCAGTGGTGAAGAAGCAGCAGAAGAATTCCTTACCAACTATGAAGCAGAATGGACTCCTTGGGTTACCAAGGATGTAGCTGATAAAGTGAAAGCTGCCCTATAATATCAAAAGCCGGTAGCATAAAAAGCTACCGGCTTTTTTGTATTTGAAAATAAACATAAATCACAAAAAGGGCCTGTACAATGGCTAAAGAAGAAAGCTGGATTGAAGCATTCCCAGCAATGGAACGTGGCGATTTGCGCGAATTACGCAAAGCCGTAGATAGTGGATTTAGAGAGTTTTCCGCAGATTTTGGACCATATATTGAAGCTGCATTTGACCCCCTTCTCACATTTTTAATTTGGTCTGAAAAATTATTGCTAAATACGCCTTGGTTTATTGTTCTTGCCGCATTAGCAGCTATATGTTGGTATGGCAGTAAAAATATTAAAGTAGTTATTGGTGTTATTGTCTCCTTCATGCTGATTGGATATTTCGGTATGTGGGAAAATACCATGCGTACTCTTAGTATGATTTTGGTATGTACCACGTTATCAATCGCTTTTGGTATGCCACTAGGTATCTTGATGGCGATGTCCAACAAAGCACAAGCAATTGTCACACCTATTCTTGATGTGATGCAGACAATGCCAAGTTTCGTATATCTAATTCCTGTCGTGATGTTGCTCGGAATTGGTAAGGTTCCTGGTTTGATCGCTGTTGTGATTTATGCAATTCCACCTCTGATCCGCCTCACCAACCTTGGTATTCGTTTGGTTGACAAAGAAGTTCTTGAAGCTTCAGATGCATTTGGTGCCTCAAAACGTCAAAAGCTTTTCGGCGTGCAAATCCCGTTAGCCCTTCCAAATATCATGGCTGGTGTTAACCAGACAATTATGATGGCATTGGCGATGGTGGTTGTTGCTTCCATGATTGGTGTTAAAGGACTTGGTCAACCAGTTTTAAAAGCGATTAATAACCAACAATTCTTCCTTGGTGTAATGAATGGTCTTGCGATTGTAGCACTCGCTATTATCTTCGATCGGGTGACGCAGGCTTATGGCCTACGTATCCAAAAGCATCGCAACAAAGCCCATTAAGAGAGGATAGAAAAAATGAGTGATCCAATTAAAATTTCTATCCGAAATCTTTACAAGATTTTTGGTAAAAATCCTAAAAGTGTTCTTCACCATGTCGAAAATGGTCTCAGTAAGCCGGATTTGCTTGAAAAGCATAAACATGTTCTTGGTTTACAAAATATCAACCTCGATATCGAAGCGCGCCATATACATGTGATAATGGGACTTTCCGGTTCCGGTAAATCAACATTAATTCGGCATTTCAATCGTTTGATTGAACCTACAGCCGGTGAAATTTTGATTGATGGCCAAGATGTCATGAAGTTGAATGAAGAAGAACTTCGTGAATTCCGTCGTCATAATATCTCCATGGTGTTCCAAAAATTTGGCTTATTACCTCATCGCACAGTCATGGATAATGTAGGCTATGGTCTTGCCATTCAGGGCATCAAAGGCGACGAATTAAAAGAACGTTCTCAAAAATGGATTGATCGTGTTGGTTTAACAGGTTTTGAAAAACATTATCCAACACAACTATCTGGTGGTATGCAACAACGTGTTGGTTTGGCTCGTGCATTGGCAACCGATTGCGAAATCTTGCTGATGGACGAAGCCTTTAGTGCGCTTGATCCACTAATCCGTACAGATATGCAGACAATCTTGCTGGACCTTCAAAAAGATCTTCACAAGACTATTGTCTTTATTACCCATGATTTGGATGAAGCATTACGTATCGGAGACCGTATCACTATCTTACGAGATGGTGCGATTATTCAAGATGGTGGCCCACAAGACATCGTTATGCGCCCAGCTGATGACTATATCCGTGAATTTATCCGTGATATTAATCGCGGCCGTGTTGTTCAGATCGGATCTATTATGGCTGAAAAAGGTTCTGCAGAAACCAGCGGTGAACCGATCCTTGTTTCTCGTAATCTTGAAGATGCCTTGCCGATGGTGTCTGCGTCTCCAACAAATGCCATTGCCGTTGTGGATGATAACGGGCAAGAGATTGGCGTTGTCACATCCAAAGATATCATGTCTGGTATGGAACGCCCTGCTGTCGCGGAACGCGCCGTTAAGTTTATGTAATTCATACATATAATAAAAAGATAAAGGCCTGAATTAATTTTCAGGCCTTTATTTGTTTCTATCGAGAAAGAACAACTTTATTCCGCCCTCCCTCTTTTGCATCATATAATCGTTCATCTGCCTCATTGATCATATCATCTAAACAATCAAATTTCTTAACTGTCGCCCCAAGGCTTGCCGTAATTTTGAATTTACCGCCCGATCCATCGAATTCTAATTCACTTATCTTTTGACGTATATGATTAAGATAATTTCCAACAACCTCTGCATTCATGCCAACAGAAAACAAGCAGAATTCTTCGCCTCCGAATCTTGCAATTAGGTCCTGCTCTCTAGCTTCCGTTTCTAAAACTTTTGCAACTTTTATTAACACTTCATCACCAACATGATGTCCATGTGTATCGTTCACTTTTTTAAAGAAATCCACATCAATCATACTTACCAATAACTGTGCTTTATCTTTATATGCTTTCTCATAAGCAGAAATCGCGGCTTTAAAGAAAAATCGCCGATTATACATTCCCGTCATATAGTCGCGAGTTGCAGCAATATGTAACTTATTAATCTGTTCAAGGTTGTTGAGGTTGTGGGATATCCGACTGATGAATTCTTCTGGTTGGATGGGTTTATGTACGAAATCATCTGCTCCGCTTTTGAGGAATTTTGCAGGTAACCTTTTATCATCTGCTGCGGAAAAACCTATAATACCTAATTCATTAGGATTCCATTTTTTGCGTAAACTAACGATAAGATCGAAACCATTTTTTTTCGGCATTTCATAATCAGTAATGACAAGTTCAATCTTTGAGGTCTTGCTTTTATTTGCTTCTTCAACAATTTTGAACGCTTCTTCGCCATTTTCAGCTTCAATAACGTTCAAGTTAAAGCGTTTTAAAAAATGAGCCGCCATTTGGCGCTGAATTTTTGAATCCTCTGCAATTACAACATTAATATTTTTATTGTTATGGAAACGATTTACCAAGGATACTAAATAATCAAAACTTGAAGGATTATCTTTAATAATGTAATCGACAACGCTTAATTCATTAAGCTCATGATGCAATTCTTCTGAAAAAACCGAAGAAAAAACTATACATGGTAATCCATATGACTTAACTGTTTTCACTATGTCTGTACCCGAAGCATCAGGTAAGGTCAGGTCTAAAAGAGCAATAAAGAAATCATCCCTACGTACATCAAGTGTTAGCTTTGCTGCCTTCATTGTGTCGACAACAATTACAGATAAACCTAATTCATTTTCGATTTTATGCTTTACAATACTTGAGAAGAATTTTGAATCTTCGACAATAAGGATTTTGTTCAAAGTTTCGCCTCCAATTTTCTCTAATTAATCTTGAAGAACTTATTCAACTTTATATATTCATTACCTATTCGTAACGTAAAACTTCAACTGGGTCTAAACGTGCAGCGCGCCATGCAGGATATATGGAGGCCACAAAAGAAAGTGCCAGTGCCATTACAATAACAGTAACGACCTCTCCCTGCTCAATACGTGCTGGAAGTTTAGATAAAAAATAAATCTCTGCTTGAAATAAATTAGTATTGGATAAAGATTCTATCCACCGTCGGATTGTTTCAATATTGCTAGCGAATGAAATCCCCAGAACACTGCCAAAAATTGTACCTATTACACCGACGGAACTTCCAGTCATAAAGAAAATACGTAAAATCGAATTACGTGACGCACCCATACTACGTAAAATTGCAATACCTCGTGCTTTGTCATTCACCAACATAATTTGACTTGAGATAATGTTAAAAGCAGCAACAATAATAATAAGGGTCAGAATGAGGAACATGACATTTCTTTCAACTTGTAAAGCTGTGAAGAAACTTGAATTAACACGTTGCCAATCCCGGACCCAATAATTTCTACCAATTATATCTGATATTGGTTTTTTCATCAAAAGTGCATTATCAGCGGATTCTAGCATAACTTCGATTGCTGATATCGAACCTGGTTGATTAAAATAAATCTGTGCTTGCTTCAGCGGCATATAGATAAAAGAATTATCATATTCATACATACCAACTTCAAAAATTGACTGTATATAATAACTTTTCATTCTTGGCACGGTACCAAAAGCGGTGACTTGACCTTTTGGAGCAATCAAAGTGATATTATCACCTACATCCAAGCCCATCCGACGTGCCATACGCACACCGATGACAACACCATCACCGTCGTCAAAACCTTCTAAATCACCAGAAATGATAGAGTTAGATAATTGATTTCGGTTTAAAAAACCTTCTTTTGTCACCCCGCGTACCACAGAACCGCTAGCACTACCATTAGCACTTGCCATCACCTGACCTTCGATCATTGGCATTACGGAAACAACGCCTGGAACCTCCAAAATCTGATCCGCTACATTCGTATAATTCGTGAACTCACTATTATAGGACGTAATCGTCATATGACCATTGAGGCCAAGAATGCGGCTCAACAATTCATGACGAAATCCGTTCATCACGGCCATAACGATAATCAGGGTGGCGACACCAAGTCCAATTCCCATCAAAGAAAACCAGGCAATAACAGAAATAAATCCTTCCTGACGTTTCGCCCTTAAGTAACGCATCGCCACGGAAAATTCAAATCTGCTAAACATGCCTAGTTCCTTTAAAATAAACGAGTCCTAATGGTAAGTTGGGAGGTATTTAAGAGACTGTTACCAATTCCAGTGCAGCTTCAATTGATACTTCTTGTTTCTCACCTGTACGACGGTTCTTAACTTCAACTTGGCCATTCTTCAATGAACGTGGGCCAACTGCAATTTGCCAAGGTAAACCAATCAAATCCATATCAGCAAATTTTGCACCGGCTTTTGTATCACGATCATCATACATAACCTCGACACCTGCCTCTTGAAGTTTTGTAAACATGCCTTCACACGCTTCATCACATGCATCATCACCAACTCGCAGGTTGATAATACCGACTTGGAATGGAGCAACAGATTCTGGCCAAATAATACCATTCTCATCATGGTGAGCTTCGATGATGGCGCCAATAAGGCGAGAAACACCAATACCATAAGAACCCATTTGAACTGGCACCTGTTTGCCTTCCTTGTCTTGAACGACTGCACCTAGTGGTTCAGAATATTTGGTACCAAAGAAAAAGATATGACCAACTTCAATACCACGTGCTGAAACACGTTTACCTTCAGGTACTTCCGCTTCGAACTTACCTTCATCATGCATTTCTTCGGTAGCAGCATACATAGAAGTCCACTGATCTACGATTGGCTGAAGATCACCTTTGTAATTCACAGCTTCTGCATTTGGGTCAAGTGACAGGAAGTCTTCATGACAAAATACTTCACTTTCCCCTGTCTCTGCCAAAATAATAAACTCATGGCTATTCTCACCGCCAATCGGGCCTGTATCCGCACGCATTGGTATAACTTGAAGACCCATTTTTGCATATGTACGTAGATAGGATACAAACATACGATTATAAGATTTCAAACCATCTTCAACGGTCAGATCAAAAGAATATCCATCTTTCATGAAGAATTCACGACCACGCATCACGCCAAAACGTGGGCGAACCTCATCACGGAACTTCCACTGGATATGATACATCATTTGTGGACAATCTTTATAAGATACTGCCCCATCACGGAATAAATCAGTTATTAATTCTTCATTTGTCGGACCAAAAAGCATTTCACGATCATGTCGGTCAGTAATGCGTAACATTTCCTTACCATAATCGTCATAGCGACCTGATTTACGCCATAAATCCGCAGATTGAATAGTTGGCATTAGGATTTCATTCGCACCTGCACGATCTTGTTCTTCACGTACAATTTGTTCAATTTTACGTAAAACGCGATAGCCCATCGGCAACCAAGAATAAATACCGGAGGCAGATTGACGAATCATCCCCGCACGTAACATCAAACGATGAGATGCAATCTCTGCTTCTGCAGGATTTTCCTTCAAGGTTGGCATGAAATATTCGGACAAGCGAACAGCAGGATTTAACCGCATGGTAGGCCTCTTTAATACAAATGAATTTTACAAATTTTTACTACCGCTTAGCTACAGGTTTTCCTGATGATTTGCAACAAAAACGGATGAAAGAACATGTTTTTCCTTTTAACATTTTTGAAACAATGATACGGCTGAATTTCTCTGATATATCTGACTATGTTGGGATTGGGTAAAAGAATGACGTTTCAACCAAAAGACATTACAGTGATTGGTGCTGGCTACATCGGTATTGTATCTGCTCTGAAGCTAATTAAGGATGGTCACAAAGTCACAATAATTGATCGAGTGGGGCCGGGTAATGGTGCCTCCCATGGTAATGCAGGTGTTTTGGTACAAAATAACGCAGAACCGATCAGTGGCCCCTCCACCATCTCTCAGTTGCCAAAGTGGTTGTTTGACCCTCACGGCCCATTAACTATCAGATGGAAACATCTTCCTCGCCTCGCCCCTTGGCTTGGTCGTATGATACTCGAAGGCTTACCTCATAACTATCAAAGGAATGCAACAGCCTTACAACAATTGACCCAACATGCAATTCCCGAATGGAATGAATTAATCAGAAACACCAATAGACAGTCTTTAGTTCGTCCTGTTGGATGGCTAAAACTATTTTCATCCGATGCATCATGGAAATACGGAAAAGAAGTTGTCGAAAGCTGTAAGAAGCATGGTACAAAATACGAAATTTTAAATAGCGATGAAATACGACAGCTAGAACCACATCTAGCACCTGTATTTAAATATGGCTTATTACAACCAGATTCTGCTTTTATCATTGATCCGCAACAGATGTTAGATCAATTATTCGATGAATTCCTCATCCTTGGTGGTAAATTCGAAAAAGCCAATATCCAATCAATGCTTCCTTCATCCGAAAAAGTGACGTTATTCTTTGATGATAGCAGTTCGAAAATCGTTGATGATATATTAATTGCTGCGGGTGGATGGTCGAACAAACTATTGAAAACATTTGGTGAGTCAGTTCACCTTCAAGTTGAACGCGGCTATCATGCAATGGTAAAGCATCATTCTGAAAAAGGCCCATTAATTAGTCGCCCGACCATGTTTTGCGATCATACTTTTGTTATCGCACCAATGGATAAAGGCATGCGTGTTACTTGTCAGGTAGAACTTGCAGAGATTGATTCAGAACCGGATTACACAAGATTGAGACGCCTTCTTCCTATCGCAAAGAAATATATTCCTGATCTTACTATGGATGTAGAAAGCGAATGGATGGGCGCACGCCCTTCTCAACCAGATAGTGTTCCAACGATTGGTTGGCTACCTAATCATCCAAAAGTGATGCTTGCATTTGGACACCAACATTTAGGCGTAACGATGGCAGGAATTACTGGTCGCGTCGTATCTGACCTATATGCAGGTCGTGATCCTAGTATCGACCTAACCCCCTATCGTGCCATTAGATAATCATGAAAGATAATAA
>NZ_SMMC01000208.1 GCF_009711445.1 Curvivirga aplysinae
AGATATGCCTATATGAAGAGCTATTCTTGAGAGGTGCTAGAGTTGAAATCTTCCCTCAGCAACGAGCCAAAAAGCTACATTTAATTTCTATCTTAGTTTTTTACTAATCAAAAATTAGTTTAATTATACTATTCAACACCAAGCGCCGCTCTAAAGTGATTTTCATAATAAAAAGCACCATGCATATGCCGATTCACAACGGTATATAAAAAAACAAGTTGGAAGATCAGAATGGTAGACACAGTTCGCATTGAAGACGCACATGCACGCTACAAAGGTTTCTTTTTAAACCTCAAGAAAACTTCACGGGATGCACAACAAACATTGCATCCACAAATCTATACCGACCCAGATTTCTTAGAAGTTGAGTTGCTGGAAATCTTTCAAAAAGAATGGCTGTGCGTTGGTCGTGCAGATGAAGTTCCAACTAAAGGAAATTACACCACAACCAAGCTATTAGGGGAACCTTTAATTGTGGTGCGAAGTAACGAAAACACGATCAAGGTTCTTTCCAATATTTGCCGTCACCGTTGTATGCAGGTTGCTTCCGGCAGTGGCAAAACCCGTGGCTTTTCTTGCCCCTATCATGCTTGGCGTTACGATCTTGAAGGTCAACTGATCAATGCCCCCCTTATGACAGCTGAAAACTTTTCTCTGGATGAGCATCGTTTGAAGGAAATCAAGTCAGAAATCTGGCAGGGTTTTATCTATGTTAATCTTGATGGAAATGCAGAACCATTGGCACCGCGCCTAACCGAACTAGATAAAATTCTTGCGAACTACCATACCGATGAAATGATCCATCACTTCGTAGAAGAAGATATCTGGGAGGCAAATTGGAAAGCCTTAGTAGAGAATTTTATGGAAGGGTATCATTTAAGTTTTGTGCATCCGGGGACATTACGCCCAATCACCCCAACTAAACAGGCAAAAAAACTACCTGACGGACCCGGCTTTACGGCTTATGCAGCAGATTATGAAGACGGATATACCGCTCGGCGTTATGATCATAAAGATTTAACCGAAGAGGAACGTAACCGTTCAACTCTGTTTTGTGTCTTCCCCTCGCAAGTGGTATCTCAATCCCCACATCTCTTGGTTTACATGGCAATTCAACCCTTAACCGTAAATCAGTTAAAAATCAGATGGAGCATTTCTGTACGAGATTCCGAAATGATTGAGACAGAATTTGATAAATTATTAACTTTGTGGAAGCAGGTGAACCAAGAAGACAAAGTGAAACTTGAAATCCTTCAACAAAACCTGACATCGATGCATGCGGATACGGGGCCATTAGCTCAAGAAGATTTAGAAGGCACAATCAAAGATTTCCATCGTTATTTGGCCAAACGATTAAATGCATGAAATAAATAAGGCGATCAAATCGATCGCCATTATGAGTATCAAACAAGGTCTTTATTACAAATCCAACACTAGTTTCTCAGATTTTGCACGAGAAATACAAACACACATAAATTCATTCGTGTCCTGCTCTTCCGGACTCAGCACTTCATCGCGATGATCTATATCGCCTTCAAGTACATCTACGATACAAGACCCACATAGACCTTCAGAACAGCCAAACTCAACTTCAATGCCATGCTCTTTTAGGACTCCCAGAATCGTTTGATCTGGCAAGACATCATATATTTCACCCGTTGATTTTACTTCAATTTGAAAACTCTCTTTTTCACCTTCTTTTGCATCAGAAGACGCAAAAAAACGCTCGAAATGAACTGTTCCGCCATTAAGGTCTTTGCCAGCATCAATTATTGCATTCAAAAGTGGCTCTGGACCACAGGTATATATATCCCCACCATTCGGTATATTCTTGATCAGTCCTGCAATATCAAACATACCATCTTTATCATCGCAATGGAGGTTATAATTTTCCTCAAGCGATAAATTCAAAAACGCATTATGAAAAGCTGCCATTGTTTCATCCCTTACAAGATAATGCAGCTTGAAAACGATATCCTTGCTTTTCAAGAATTTTGCCATAGCAAAAATTGGTGTAGCGCCAATACCACCTGCAACCAAAGTAAGTGGTTTAGAAATATTCTGTAGTTGGAAATGATTCCGAGGACCTCCGATGTCTAGCTCGTTCCCTACTTCCAGTTTATGCATCGCAAGGGAACCACCGCGGCCATTATCTTCACGTTTAACCGCAACAGACAGCCATTTTCCATCTGTATCCCATTCCCAGATCGAATATTGGCGAATTAAGTCGTCTGCAAGATGAACATCTATATGGGCGCCAGCCTCCATCCCTTCGAAACGCCCATGTAACGCCTCAAAACGAAAATCGGAGATATCATCACTTAACTTAACAATATGATTCAAACGCGCCTTAAGAGTTCCCATAAAACATCCTCTATCTTGATCGGTATTTTCTTTTTATTTGCCAATATCAGCATTAGCTGCAAACGAGGCGTCTAGACAATACTTAAAATTATCATTTATAGTTTAGTTCATCTAATTTAAAACTAAACTTATAATCAAGATGGATTTCCGAATCATGGCTCGTCGATATTACCAGTTACCCTCTCTCACAACATTAGCTGTTTTTGAAGCCGCAGCCCGTCGCATGAGTTTTAAAGATGCAGCAGGTGAGCTAAATGTGACATCTGGTGCTGTCAGCCATCAAATAAAAGCCTTAGAAGAAGATTTGGATGTTCAGCTTTTTGATCGAAAGTATCGTGGGGTGGAGTTAACCGAAAATGGTCAAATTCTTTTCGAAACCCTTGAGAAAAGCTTTGGTGAGATTTCACGCACTTTAACTTCCCTTAGAAAATCACCAAAAGATCAATCAGTGACCATTGCTTGTACTTCTGCGGTATCCGCATTATGGCTTACACCAAAAGTCAGCACCTTCTGGCGAGAGCATTCCAATATCCCAGTGAATCAAATTATCTCTGACGGGCCCATGCGTTTCACTGAAAATCCAGATTTACGTATTCAATATGGTCGACAAGATGAGAGCGAATTAGAAGAGACGATATTGTTTCAAGATTACTTGGTGCCTCTTTGTGCGCCTGCTTTGGCAGAAAAACTCAAAGGTGCCAAAGTTGAAGATCTCGCTCAACAACATCTTTTTCATCTCATCGCGGAGCATGAAAGCTGGACCACTTGGGAGAATTGGTTCAAGCAAATGGGATATAGAGGGAAAATTTCAATCGGCTCAAAGGTTAATAACTATACGATTGCTTTGCAGGCAGCCCAAGACGGCACAGGTTTGGTTCTTGGGTGGCAGAAACTTGTCTCCCCGTTACTGAAGACCCGCCAACTTGTCGCCCTCGAAGAGTTTCGGATGAAAGCGCCAAAGAGGTTTTATATCGCCTATCAGCCCGAAACACATCTTTCCGAATATGCACGTATTTTAAAAGACTGGCTCATGTCTCATAGCGAAACTTAGTTTAGGATCAATTGAATTTATCTCACTTCAAACTTAAGTTTTCTGATATTGAAGCATTCTAAGTTTTCTTCCAATAGAGAGGCAGATAAAAACAACATGATTGGGAGAGACAAAAATGTCCGTGCAAACAAATTTGAAAGATGTGCTGCAACCTGTCGAAAAAGCAAAAGGTTTGCCAAACGCACATTACATCGATCTAGATGTTTTTGACGAAGAAAAACAAGCTGTCCTGTTCAATAATTGGTCCGGTATTGGTTATGGTAAAGATATTCCATCCGCAGGCGATGCAAAGCCAATTAACTTCCTTGGCATGCCACTCCTCATGGTGCGCGACAGGGACGGTGAAATCGGTGTTTTTCAAAATACATGTCGCCATCGCGGGATGATTCTGATTGAAGAACCTACCAAAGTACGTGGTCCAATCCGCTGCCCCTATCACGGTTGGTGCTATGGTTTAAAAGGCGAGTTACGTACGACGCCACATGTTGGCGGCCCAGGCAATAATGAACATGAAGAAATCAAACTGGACAAACTAGGTTTATTCAAAATTCGTTCTTACGTGTGGCATGACATTGTGTTTGTGAATATCAGCGGAGAAGCGCCAGAATTTACAAATGCCAATGCAGCTCTCATGGAAAGATGGAAAGAATTTGATCAACCAATGACCCATGGGGGCCCGGAATCCTCAATGAAGCTTCAACTAAAAGCAAACTGGAAACTAGCTGTAGAAAATTACCTTGAAAGTTATCATCTACCATTCGTTCACCCTGGATTGAACAGTTATTCCCGCTTAGAAGATCATTATAACATCGATGAGTCAGGTCAATATGCAGGCCAGGGCACCTTAGTTTATCAACAATTGGAAGGTGAAGGCGGTCATAAATTCCCAGACTTTGACGACCTCAGCGATAAATGGAATGAAGCAGGTGAATATATCGCTGTTTATCCAAATGTGCTGCTTGGGACGCATCGCGATCATTTCTTTACAATTCTACTTGAACCAACAGGTTTGAATGAAACAACAGAACATATTGAGCTTTATTATAAAGATGAAGCGGTCAAAAATCCTGAAATGGGTACAATGTTGGCTACAAATGCTATTCGTTGGAAAAGCGTTTTAGAAGAAGACATTTTTGTTGTCGAAGGTATGCAGCGTGGCCGCAAAGGAGATCTGTTTGACGGTGGCAAATTCTCACCTGCAATGGATGGTCCAACACATAATTTCCATCACTGGGTAGCAAGCAACTTAGAAGCGTCTCGCAATACCTAAATATACTGATCTCAACATTCGTTGGAAAAAACTAAGGCGCATGGCAAAACATCATGCGCCTTTTCCTCAGTGTTCATCATTCAGATTATCAAAAGCCTGATCGACCATCTGACTATATTGCTGATGTATATTTTCAGGCAACCAACGCATATGCGCTTGTTTCAAAGTTTCTGATGTTCTCATGTCCCTAAAGATTTTATTTGCCGCAACAATAAATTTGTCATTCCAATCACCTTTAGAACAAGCAAGATGTGCCATAGAGTAATCTTCAGATTCATCCATCACCCGAAAATATGACAGTCCTTTCTCAATACCACTCACGGCAGAATGATAGCTAACTTCCTCGGCATATGCAAAATGCGCATTCTTTGCTGATCTTGTCAGATTCTTCAAAACGCCAGCTAATGCTTCTCGTGAAGAATAGGTTTGCACAACCCCACTATCAATCAGCGTTTTATCTTTCACAATTTCTTCAATCGCAGCCTCATAACTGCGCGCTGTTTCGCTCCAATATGTAAGATTGATGGATTTATGAATTTCCCTTAAATTCACTTCGCCATTCTCGTTCTGAAAACCGTTAATCAATTCCCTAATATGTGGACCAACAACCAATCCGTTCCCCAGTGACAATGCAAACGGAATAGAAAAATCCATAAACTCGGCTCTGGCTTTAGTTTTCCGAATAGCAAAACTACAGACGGCTCTTCCATTTCGCGCATCTTTAAAGAAACGTGCAAAATTCGCTTCACGAAAATTAAAGTTGAAATCACTTTTTAGATCAGAAGAAACTTGCTGTGCGATGTAATCTAGAACACCAGTATTTTTATAATCGCCTTCGAGAATATGAAATGGTGGAAAATTTTGGACATAAACGTCTATTTGTTCTTTAGCATGCACCAAATTCGGAGCCAATATCCCAAACAGAACAACAAACCGAAACAAAATCATACAAAACTGTTTTCTCATCGAAATACTTCCGGTCAAAAACTGATATGACCATGTTAAACAATTTCAATAGCAGGAACAAGTAAGACCTGCATTCTATGAGGTTTTAACTCTTTTAATCAATAAGATAGCAACGCCACTCAAGACTGTTAGGATTCCAATCAAATGAAATAACTCTAATCCCTCACCTAGGATTATCGCCGCACCTACAACGGCAAAAACCGGGAACATATATAACAAAGTCCCTACCTTACTAGGCCCCAGAACTTTCACTGCATTATTCCACATTAAGTAAGCCAAAATTGAGGCAAATAAGCCTACATAAAGAATTGCCAAAATATTGGTCTGTGTGAATACCATCGGTTTGATATGATAATGTTCGTAAATAGCAAATGGTAACAGAGACAGCATACCAATTGTAAAAGTGAAAAGAACAAAGCTTCGCTGACCGATACCTTCCGGACGCTTTTTCAACAACACAGAATAAATTGCCCAAGATACAGCCGCAGCCAATGCCCAGATTTCACCTTGCCCTATGAAGACTTTCTCTAACTGAAGCAAGTCACCTTTCGTAAGTAAAACGCATACACCAAGAATTGATAAAGCAATACCAAGCCAATCTCGTTTCCGAATGGGATCTTTAAACAATAAATTTGAAAAGAGTAAAATTAAAGCAGGCGTCCCACATATCACCATAGTGGTATTCGCAACGGGACTTGTCTGTAACGAGATATAAACGAAGGTGTTATAAAAACTTACACCTGGTATGGCGAGTGCCAGCAAGATCGGCAAATTTGCAAGTATGACCTTTCTATCTCGCAAAAGGGGGCGAAGGGCAAAAGGTAGGAAAACCACACAAGCTAACAACCAACGCCAAAACGCTAACCCAACCGGTGGTAAATCTGCCCCAAGCCCACGCGCCATGATTGCGTTACCAGCCCAAATCATGGTTGTAAGCACAGCACACAGAACCGCAAACAAAGCTGCATTACGAGAAGTTTCCATCTTTTGTCCTTAATTCATTTGCTGCGATAGCCAGTGGGCCAAATGTGTAAGCGCCTTGCTATTTGATTTTTTTTGACTTGGATATACCAAATAGAACCCAATCGGGTCCTGTTTAGGAAATTCCCATAATATCTTTAACTTGCCATCTTCGATTGTGGATTGGAGCAATATCCTTGGAACCAAAGCAACTCCATCACCATTAGCAACAGCATCCATCGCCAAAGCCGTTTGGTTTAGCTGCAATGAGTTGGACTTCACTTCAATGCCTTCTTTTTCAAACATCTTGCGCCAATGTGAATGAGCATCTTCGATCAGTTGGGCTTTGGTGAAATCAGCAATAGTCTCAATCGGGCCTAACGTCTCCGCATAAGATAGATTACTTATCGCGACCAGTTCAATTTGGGACAGATAAAGATATTGTAAATCTTTTCCAAAAGGAGGTTTCCCCTGTCGTATCGCAAGGTCAATTCCATCTGTTTTAAAGTTGGCAAGTGTTTCACTGGCGACCGTGTTTACTTCGATCGCTGGAAATTCCTTTGCGAATTTCATTAAGCGTGGCACCAACCACTTGGATGCGAGAGACGGTGTAACACTTAAAGTAACTTTACTAGATGAAGGCGATAATTCATCTGTTGCTCGTTCAATTATCTCTAAAGCTTCATGTATAGATTTATGATAACTGGTGCCATCTTTTGTAAGGGCCAGTCCACGCGCCAAACGTTCAAACAGAATAATTCCAAGATCGGCTTCTAACTGGCGAACCTGCTGCGCAACAGCACCTTGCGTCACATTCAACTCATTAGCCGCAAGTCGAAAATTTAAATGACGTGCAGCTGCATCAAATGCATATAAAGATTTTAAATTGGGGCGTTTCATTATTAAGCCAATAGTTTTTCTACATCCTATGTCATTTTATATGATTTGTTGCATGATCAGATCAACCTTATCTTTACCCCAGATAAATGAAATGAATTTGAGGACATAATCATGATTGATCAAAAAGTTGCCGTCATTACAGCTGGCGGAAGTGGCATGGGTGCAGGCGCTGCAAAGAAACTTGCCGAAGACGGTTTCAAAGTTGCAATCTTATCCGCATCCGGTAAAGGAGAAGCTTTGGCAAGTGAATTGGGAGGTTTAGGTTTTACGGGCTCAAACCTTGTTCATGCAGACTTAGAGGCCTTCGTAAATAAAGTCCTCAAAGAATATGGACGTATTGATGTGGTTGTAAATTCATCTGGCCACGGCCCAAAGGGGGATATCATGGAAATCAGTGACGATGATTGGCATCTAGGCATGGATTACTATCTGATGAATGCCATTCGCATGACCCGTTTGGTTGCCCCTGTCATGGTAAAAAATCGTGGTGGTACAATTTTGAATATCTCAACATTCGCTGCTTTCGAGGCTGATCCAACCTTTCCTACATCCGGTGTCTTTCGAGCAGGCCTTGCGAGTTACACAAAGTTATTTGCTGATAAATTCGCTGCAGATAATCTTCGTATGAATAATATTTTACCCGGTTTTATTGATAGTCTTCCAGAGACAGAAGAACGCCGTAATCGTATCCCAATGGGACGTTATGGACATGAAGAAGAAGTATCAAGTTTAATCTCTTATTTAGCATCTGACGCTGCGGCCTATATTACAGCACAGAATATCCGGATTGATGGAGGCCTCACACGTGGCTTCTAATTCTATCTCTGTCAGTTTAAATCCGCTGAATATCCGTCGCGATCAGTTCGTCTTAATACTCAAATGGATGGCATCCATTATTCAAATTGCTGGTTATGCTACAACAGCATTCGGCATGACACCTTTAAATATATACTTATTTCTCGCCGGGCTAATTGGTTGGTTTATTGTTGGAATATTCTGGAATGACCGAGCGATCATGTTAATCCATCTAATTGCTCTTAGCAGTATGATCATAGGTATGAATAGTTAAGGCTAAAGAAGCAGGTTTCAACGTTAAACCTGCTTCTGCTTAAAACTACCTGATTGCAAATATCCAATCACACATAATACGCAAGCGCCTACACCCAGATAGATTGCTGTCATGTGAAATTGATCAAAGCCACTATGAACGATTATCTCGCCCCCAATATAAGGAAATCCAAACAGACCTGTAAGATGAGCCAGTACCATAACCTGCATGGTCTGTGCTAAATTCTCTTGATCGGATTGATTTGCTGTAATGCCTTGAATGATTGGTGTCATCCCACCTAATCCGACACCACCAAGAAAGGCTGAAATCATATAAATTTCCCAACTTCCTTGCATATAAATCATGCCGAATGCACCACCCATTGCAACAATGAATAATGCACCGATATGGAAATAGGAGAAAGCTGAGATTTTGTAACGCATCATGACAAATCTACTAGCAAGCACTGCAATGGTATAAACGATAAAAAAGTCTGCATAACTTAGCTCATTCGCCTGCGCCCATTTCGCCTGAAAATTATTCAACCCGACATACATACTTGCCATAAGTAACGTTATTAGGATTGGTATCATGGAAGGTGATCGTAATACTTGAACAAAAGACGTAAGATTCAAAACCATTGCAGTATTTAAATTGCCCGTCTTTTTTAACTTATTTAAAGGTTTCTTCAGAAACAGAAACAATGCAGAACTAAATAGACAAACAATCCCCATCACCCAATACACATCTGCATAAGACAACCCTGCTTTGTAAAGAAAACGGCCGATAACAGGGGATATTCCAAATCCAATCATGAATACAACAAGATCAATTGAAAATAGCTTTACGCGTTCCTCCGGCCAGCAGATTTGAGAAAGAACCATCACTTTTGTCGAAAAGAAAAGCCCCCAACCAGCGCCAAAAAGAAGCGAGGCGATTATACTTAAAACCGAAATACTTTCTAACAGTCCATAAAAGCCCAATCCGCCAAACAGCAGTAAGCCTGAAAAAGCAAAGCTTCCCATGCGACCAACTTTATCAACGATTTTTCCAGATACTATGACAATAGCAATCGTTGAAATACCCGCAACGAGCTGTAAACGACCTGCATCAGCCTCCGTTGCGTTTATACTTTCTAACAAAACTGGCATCAACAAAATCATACCATAGGCGCCGGAATGGAACAGGATCGCAAGAAAATACAAACTGAAAAAAAATCGACGGGACATAAGGGCCTTCACAAAACTAATTTATCCTTCCTGCCATCTTTAAACCTTTTAGGAAACATCCAATTTAATTTTTGTCATCAGGCCAAATAAAAAACGCCCGCAATATGCAGGCGTTTTCGAGAGGTATTTTCTTGCGCAAAATTTTGAGGTCAATTAACCACGGTGATAATCGTCATCATCATCATCGTCATCATGGCGTGCATGTTTTTTACGCTTTTTGATCTCGTCCTTGGTCACCTGACCATCGTCATTTCGATCCATGCGGTTAAACATACGATCCAACGGCATCGCAATTTCCTCTAGGGTGATTTGTGCGTTACCGTCATCATCTAGGAACTGGAAACCATCAACCATGCGATTGCGCATTTGCTCGACCCACATTTTTTCGAACTCTTCCAGGTCGATCATTTTGTCGCCATTCACATCAAACTGTGTAACTTTCACAACTTGCCATTCTTGCAACTCAACCTTATCAATAGCCCCATCAGAATTGGCATCGATCTCGTCCATATTTTTTACAATTGGATGCATGCCATGCATTTTTTTACCATGTCCCCATTTACCACCAGCATAACTGATCCCGGAAATAATCGGTGTAGCAACAACAGCAACAGCGGCAGCAGCAACGATAAATTTGGTTGATTTCTTCATTTCAGGTTCCTTTCGTAAATCCCAGTTTAGTTTTTTTGAACTGGCCTGTTAATTTCTGTCTCCAGCAATTAAGCATGCAAAACCTGAAATACGATCCCGATTTTGTTAAAAAGGGTCACGAATTGTATCATGCAAAGCCTGTGATACATTTTGATACATTTTTTTGTTCCAAAAGGGGAAAAGCTTGGTGCATAAAGGGGTTACGAAATACGAAAAACATAAAAAGGTATAACAATATGACAGATAGCAAACATGTCTTAGTCGTCGATGACCATCGCGATATTCGCGAACCGTTGGTGCGTTATCTGTCCCAAAACGGTTTTCGTACCAGTGATGCAGAAGATGCAACTACCGCTCGTCAAATATTAAACGGCAACTCCATAGATTTGGTTGTTTTAGATATCATGATGCCTGGTGAAGATGGCTTATCATTATGTAGACATATCCAAGCTACCAGTGAAATACCCGTGATTTTACTAACGGCTATGGTCGATGATACCGACCGTATTATAGGCTTGGAAATGGGCGCGGATGACTATGTCACCAAACCATTTAACCCACGTGAATTAATTGCGCGAATCAAAGCAGTTTTACGTCGAACCGAAGCTCTTCCTCCAAAAACGGTACAAGCTGCAGAAGGACCTGAAATATTCCAGTTCGCGGATTGGAAACTGGACAGTACAAAGCGCGCCTTAATAGATACGAATGATGTCACACATCCCCTAAGCACAGCGGAATATGATTTGCTTTATGTTTTTGTTACTCATCCCAACATGGTATTGAGCCGTGATCAATTATTAGACTTGGCACGAGGTAGAGATGCCATTCCATTTGATCGAAGTGTAGACAATCAGATCAGTCGATTGCGAAAAAAATTAGAGAAAGATCCTAAAAACCCTGAATTACTTACAACAGTTTGGGGCGGTGGATATATGCTCACCTCCAAGGTTGATACATTATGAGGAAATTCATCCCTAAAAGTCTCTCGGGACAGATGATCATCCTAACCTTGATTGCAATTGTTTCTGCGCAGTTAATCGGTATTAGTATTTTTGCGGATGAAAGACGCGATGCCTTACGTGCGGCATCCAATCAACAAGTTTTGGTCCATACGGCATCAGTTGTAAAACTTTTATCTTTTGCCCCTAAATCACAAAGAGATAATATCATCAAGGCCTCCACAACTGACGAATTCCAGCTCAGCTTATCGAAACGCCCAAAAATAAAACGCCGTTTCAAAAAAGACTGGGAAGCTGACATGCGTTTCATTCTTGCAATGATGGTTGATGATTATGCAGATGAAATCCATTTACGTACTAAACGCGATCGGCGCGAATGGTTGCAATGGCGGCATGACAATCATGACATGCACGAAAATCGCCGCGAATGGTTTAAAAAGTGGGGCGATGATCATCATATGCGATATGAAGACGAAGATGAGCTAGAAGAAGAAATGGAAGAACATCTTCCCGCTCCCCCTACACTTGATCGATTACGTGAAAATTTAAACATTTCAGTTAAACTCAAAGATGGCACATGGTTAAATGTGAAGAGTTATTCTGTGCCGGGTTCTCCGCTATGGGCACTTCCTTCCTTTATTGCCACATTCATAAGTGCGGCAGCTATTATTCTTATAGTTATTCTGATGATGCGACGTGTTACCAAACCTGTAAAAGCCTTAACCAATGCAGCTGAAAAATTTGGACGTGGGGAACATGTCGACCCTTTAGCATCAATTGGCCCTTCAGATATACGCGCTGCAAGCCAAGCCTTCAATCAAATGCAAGAAAGATTGGATCGTTTTGTTAGAGATAGAACACGCATGTTGGCAGCCATATCACATGATTTACGAACCCCAATCACCGCCTTACGTATTCAAGCTGAATTCATTGGGGATGAAGAATTACGTGAGAAAATCTTATCTATCCTTATCGAAATGCAGCGTATGACCGAAGCGACTTTGTCCTTTGCAAAACAAGATGCATTAAAGGAAGAGAGTGAAGAGACAAATCTTCATGCCCTATTGGAAAGTATCAGTCATGATTATCAAGACATGGGCAAAGAAGTGACTTTTGAAGGTGAAGAAAACATCATTCAAAACTGTCGTCCGACATCACTAAAACGCGCATTACGTAATTTAGTCGATAACGCATTAAAATATGGAGAGGCCGCCAATATAACTTTGGAAACGAGTAAATCAGAAACATTCATCAAAATTTCTGATCAAGGCCCTGGTATTCCAGAAAATCTTTTAGAGCAAATTTTCGAACCATTTGTTAGACTAGATGAAGCACGTAATACAGAAAGTGGCAGTGTCGGTCTAGGACTTGCGATCGCCCGATCCATAGTAAATGCACATGGCGGTAAAATTTTAGCAGAAAATATCGATCCTAATGGGTTAAGAATCACCATCCGCCTCCCACGTTAATGCGAAGAATCATCCAACTTCCACCCTGTATCGTAAAATCACTAACGAAAGGGAGGAGGTTCATATGACCCAATCGTTAAGATACACGCTGGTTATTTTTGTTTTGGCAGCCATCTTCACAAGCCTAAATGCCAAAGCGCAAGAGCTCATTTTTCCCAATCCTGACTTGAGCCCGCGACAAGTTGTTTCCATACAGCTCAAAGCACTTGCCGATGTAGGAAATGAAGGAAGTAGCGGATTTCTTCAAACATGGATATTTGCCCATCCGAGGAACAAAGCTGTTACAGGTCCAATAGAAAGATTTGCTTTGATGTTACAAAGCCCAGATTACGTCGTGCTGTTAGCGGCTAATAAACACAAGATAGTGGATGTATATCAAAAAGATAATTCTGCCTTCCTTTTTGTAGACATCTTAAATCAAAGAGACGAATTGGTCGCTGTTTTCAGATGGGAGTTAGCTCAGGCGCGCTTGGAAGATAATTCACTTGTCTGGATGACAACAAATGTAAGGCGACTTCTAAAACCTGATGATCTAACCTAAAAATAGCCCGTGTCTATTCCCGGGCTTTTGATTAACTATTATTTATGAGTCTAAACCTAATTAGATCGTTCAGCCATTGCGGGTAACCGGATCACCAAGATAGATATGGCCTACAACTTTCTGCCAAGCCTGACTCAATAAATATTTATAATCATTTATAGTTGTGCTAATTTGCACATATGCTAAATGACAAATTGAATTGGAATGATCTTCGCTACTTTGTGGAGGTTGCTCATAAGGGGCGCTTATTATCAGCAGCAAAACGGCTAGGCGTCAATCATACTACTGTTGCGCGCCGCATTTCAGCGCTTGAAGAAGCTTTGGAAGTTAAGCTTTTTGACCAGGATGAACATGGTTTCCATCTGACTGAGGTTGGGGAAAACCTGCTTCCTCTTGCACAACAGATGGAAGACATTACAGCTCTCGCCAAAGAGCAAGCGCAACAAATGGGACAAACTGTCTCAGGAAATATTCGCATTGGTGCACCTGATGGTTTTGGGAATACTTTTTTGGCAGAAAAGCTCATTTCCTTCATTAGGGAGAACCCCGGGATTACAATTGAATCTGCGGCTCTTCCACTCTTTCCCAATCTACTCAAACGCGAAGTGGACATCGCAATCAGTCTAGAAGAAACGGCTAGCAAGCATATCTATTGTCGGAAAATTACCGATTACAAACTATATCTCTATACGTCTAAGAAATTTATCGAAGACCAACAGGTCGACCTCAATCAAAAGTATGAAATCCTGAAGCATCCATTTGTCGGCTACATCCCTGAACTTCAATATACCGAAGAGTTAGAGTTCCTTCACCTGATAGATAAAGAATTACAAAGCCAATATCAAAGCTCTACAGTCTGGGCTCAGTTGCAATTCATTGCCCATGGTGGCGGGTTCGGTGTTCTACCTTATTATATGGCTTATAACGATCCACGATTGATCCCTATTCTTACAGAAGAAGTAAGTTTCATCCGTTCATATTGGTTGCATATCCCACTTGAACTACGCCGAATGGCGAGCATCCGTAAGCTGGAACAAACTATCATGTTGGAAGCACGAGGACATCAAAAGATATTTATGCCTGACAGTGCATTTTAAGAATAAAAAAACGCCGACCGGCCTCCCAATCGGCGTTCTTTAATATGTTACTTAGTCACAAATACTTAGTCAGGCAGGTAGGTAGGCATTCATGTATCAATCGCAATTGGATGTATATGGGTCCGCAATTAATGAACGCGCTGGACCAATATCTATTGGCTCAAACAAAATATCGTAGCGGGGATCTCTACTCATTCTTCAATCCTCAAATGATCTCTGCTGGTAATCGTTAAGGCCTTTAATTTTTAAAAAGTAGAGATACTTAATGGCATCAGAAAAATCTGGCCGCAGCTTCGAAAAAAGTTAATCTCTTAAAACCCAAGATTTAGATAATATGGTAGTTGTGTCCTAATCCAGCTTCGGGAATGTAAAACATTGAAAACCAAAGAAATCCTTGAAAAGCTACTTTCCTTTCAAACAGTAAGCCTTTCTCCAAATATGGAACTCATCCATTTCATCAAAAATTTGCTAGCTGATCATAATGTTGAGGTACAAATTATTGGGGAAGAAACAGGCACACGTGCAAATTTATATGCAACGATTTATGGTACAGAACTAACAGCTGAAACGGCCTCAACTGGCGGTGTTGTTTTATCTGGACATAGCGATGTTGTACCTGTCGCGGGACAAAACTGGACGGTCGAACCTTTTGCCCTAACAGAAAAAGATGACAAATATTATGGTCGCGGCACCGCCGATATGAAAGGCTTTCTGGCCTCAGCTATACGAACATGTTTGATTGCCAGCAAACAACCATTGAAAACCCCCTTACATTTAGCTGTATCATTTGATGAAGAAATCGGTTGTGTAGGCGTACGTCATTTAATTGAACGCCTAAAAGATGCGCCAATGAAACCTCATTTTTGTCTCATTGGGGAACCAACAAGCTTAGGCGTTGCAACAGGCCACAAAGGCAAAACGGCCTTACGTGCGACATGTACTGGCCTTGAAGGTCACTCTGCTATGGCACCTAATTTCCTGAATGCTTTACATCTTGGTGCAGATCTCATCAAAGCCCTTCAAGATCTTCAAAGCGATTTTGCGGAAAATGGGGCACAAGACCATGATTACGACATTCCTTATAGCACCATTCATGTGGGCAAAATGTCCGGCGGTGTGGCACTTAATATTGTCCCAAATAAATGTATTTTGGATTTTGAAATCCGAAACCTAGCCGCCGATAAGCCTGAAGATATCATTCAGCGCATTAAGAATGCGGCTGAAATAATTACCTTCAACGCAAAAGAGAAGGCAGATTGCGCAGATATTAAAATCGAAGTGGTCAACAGCTATCCTGGTCTTGATACCAATCCGGGCGCCGATATTGTTTCTTTTGTAAAATCCTTACGTGGAGAGAATAAAAACTTTAAAATCGCCTTTGGTACCGAAGGTGGTCTTTTCGATCAGGTTTTAAATATTCCAACCGTTGTCTGTGGACCGGGGTCCATGGATCAAGGCCATAAGCCAGATGAATTCGTTTCCATTCAACAAATACAGCTATGTGATGAGATGCTCGATCGACTGGTTGAAAGATTGATCGAGGGGCTATCCCCCTCTCAACGCTGCTAACTTAATCCGTTGCTATTTGCGATCCAAAGAAATTATTATTCTTAAAAGATGTATGGCAATGATCCATAAAGGCATTCATGACCGCAGAGGTATAGTCGGTTCGCATAGATGCAACTCCAATAACTACGGGACGATAATCTCCCTCTAATGGCACATGTTTTAAAGCCAAACCTTCTGGGGACATTTCATTTTGTGGACGAAGATTTGCCAAACCATAACCAAATCCGTTTGCCACCATAGAACGCATAACCCCCATATCCGTCGCCGTTTCCCCAATCAATGGACGTAACCCTGTTTGATGGAAGAGAGATAAGAAATAATCTCGGCTTAACGGAAGGTCCAACATCACCATTGGATGATCAACAAGTTCCTCAATATTAATAGTTTTATGATCCGCTAAAGGATGGTCATGCGATAGCATCACATAAGGCGGCAATTTCGCTAAGGGATCAAAACGGATATCTTGTGGAATATCCAAATCATAAGTTAAAGCCGCATCAACCTCAGCTCTTGAAATTTTACTCAATAAGTTAGCTTGGTTATCAATATGCTGTGTCACCCAAACTTCCGGATAATCGCCTTCAAAACTCTTACGTAAACGCCCCATAACATAGGGTGCCATGGTAACAAGACATCCAATACTTAAGGGCCCCTTCACAGATTCGGTAATATCAGACGCCACATCATGAAGGTGTTCGGCTTTTTCTAGAAGAATTTTAGCTTCTTGCAAAAACCGTCTTCCACCCGGCGTCAGAGTAAGGCCCTGTGCATGTTGGCGTACAAAGAGTTGAATGCCAAATTGCTGTTCCAGTTGTGAAATAGCTGCTGAAATCGAAGGTGAGGAGATATGAATACGTTCAGAGGCAAGCGCAATTGAACCTGCCTCGCCTACGGCAACAAAATACTCAATCTGACGAAGTGAAAATCTTAAATGCATATTTAGAAGATGCCATAAATTCCGAAGCAGAACAAGAATCTACTTCGGAATTCCTTAATCATTAAAAGGCTTAATACTTGATCCAAGTTGTCTTGAGTGCAGTAAACTTATCTAACGCATGCAATGACAAATCACGCCCAAAACCTGATTGTTTCATCCCCCCAAATGGTGTCATTGGACTTAATGCATCCACTGTATTCACAGAAACAGTCCCCGCAAATAAAGCATCAGCAACACGATGAGCCCGACTAAGATCATTTGTCCAAACGGAAGCCGCTAAACCATATTCCGTATCATTCGCCATAGTCACTGCTTCTTCTTCAGTATCAAACGGGATCACACATAATACCGGGCCAAAAATTTCTTCTTTGGCAATCTGATGATCATGCGTCACATCATCAAAGATAGTCGGCGAAATGAATGAACCCTTACCATCAATTGTTGGTGCGTCCCCCCCGCAAACCAATGTGGCTGTTTCTTTACCTATCTGAATATAACGTTGCACATTTGAGGCTTGTTTCGCATCAACAATCGCGCCCATTCCTGCATCAGGATCCAGCGGGTTTCCCGGCTGCATAGTCGCAGCACGCTCTTTAAGCTTTGCAACGAATTCATCTTTAATACTGCGTTCAACCAACAGACGGCTGTTTGCAGAACAAACTTCACCCTGATTAAAGAAGATACCAAAGGCTGCCATATCCGCTGCCGCGTCAAGGTCTTTACAATCTGCGAAAACCAAATTGGGACTTTTACCACCCGTTTCAAGCCAAACCTGTTTCATATTGGACTGCCCAGCATATTGTTGGAATAACTTTCCAATCGCCGTAGAGCCAGTAAAAGTTAAACAATCCACATCATCATGTAATCCCAAAGCCTGACCAGCCGTTGGGCCAAATCCCGGCACCACATTTAAAACACCGTCCGGCACACCAGCTTCCTGCGCCAGCTCCGCTAAGAACAAAGCTGATAAAGGTGATTGTTCCGCAGGTTTTAAGACAACGGAATTTCCCATTGCCAAAGCAGGTGCACATTTCCATGTGGCCATATCCAAAGGAAAGTTCCAAGGGGTCACCGCACCAATAACCCCCAATGCTTCACGCTTGACAATTGCTAAATCACCAGCTGCTGTCGGGGCAACTTCATCATAGATTTTATCAATACTTTCGGCATACCACTGCCAAAACATGGCAGATCCCGGTATATCAACAGCCGCAGCATCTTCGACCTTCTTTCCCATATCAAGGGATTCAAGTAAGGCAAGTTCTTCCAGATTATCACGGATGAGATCAGCAAGCTTTAACAACACATCTTTTCGTTCCATCGGTGCTTTTTTTGACCAGACACCAGACTTAAAAGAAGCACGTGCAGCTTTAACAGCAATGTCGATATCTGCTGCATCACATTCAGCAACTTTAGTAATAGTTTCACCTGTTGCCGGGTTAATATTATCAAAGGTATTCCCGGATATCGCATCTACAAATTGGCCATTAATGAAGGCTTGATTTCTATATGTCAGTGACGCTGCTTTTGCTTTCCATTCTTCCAGAGTATGGAGTCCCATGATCCGCTTCCTCTATTTATAATATTTCTCAAATAAAAACGGGCGACAAGTTCCCTTTCGGTTCCCCATCACCCAGTTTACAAGTATGTTTCTATTCGTCACCGGGCACGCCATAACTTGGCGCATCAGATGGATTGATCCCACGGGTTACATAATCGGCCAATTGTGGCTTATAGATATTCCAAAGCTTGGTAAGCTCTTCGACCGGACAATTTTCTGTCCAATCCACACGTAAATCAGCCACAGGCCAACTCACCTTATCTACCAAACGCATACCAATAGAATGAATAGGGCCTGCTTCACCGCCTGCTGCCAACGCCGCGCGCATCACATCAATCAAACGGTCCCCAAGATAAAGACCTTTACCTTCGGTCTGTTTAAAACAATTGATCATTGCCCTTGGGACACCGTCATTATCTAGTAGATTTCCTGCACATGCGATGTTGTGGTCTTCTGCTTCAGCAAAAATACCCAGTGAATTTTCACCAGAATGAATAGCGGTATTACCATCTTTATCTACAATCAACACCTGTCGGTAATTCATATGGTTGTTAGATTGGCGCAAAATGTCACGAGCTTGTACCGCAGAGGCACCTTTTTCCAATAAATCCAGTGCTTTTGGACCCAAAGTTGGATCTGTAATATTTTGACTAGACACAGCCCCAACCCCCGCGCGGGCATTGGCACAACGTGCTGCTACAGCAGGTGAGGATGAGGAAACAGCCATACCAAACATGCCTGTTTCCTGACAACGTGCGACAACCGAAAAAGTCATCTTTTACTCACCTTCTGGAATAACGCCAGTTGCGTCGATCTCTACCAACCAGCCAGGGCGTGCTAATGCAACAACTACAAGTCCTGTACAAACAGGATGAACGCCTTTGATATATTCACCCATTGTACGATAAACGTCCTCACGGTGACGAACATCTGTCAAATACACAACCAACTTGGTTACATGCTCCATCTTGCCGCCCGCTTCTTCCATCAATTGTTTAATGTTTTGCATCACTTTATGGGTTTGATCCACTGGATCCGAACTACCAATATCTTCCGCGGTATCTAAATCTTGCGGGCATTGACCACGTAAAAACACGATGCGGCCTTGCGCGACACAACCTTGGGCCAAATCATTGTCCAGATTCTGTTCCGGGTAAGTTTTCTTTGTATTAAACGGACGAATTCGTGTGTGGGCCATTTGGGTCCATCCTTTATCTTTAAACGCTATCTTATTAGTTTCTAAAAAAAACAGACTGAGACCAGTCCCTGTTTCGAAATGATAGATTGAAAGCTTCTTTTGCTTTCGTAAAGTAAATCTTTTCACATCTTAGATTAGCCATAACCTAATCAAATCTTCGGATAGTTTTGATATACCAAGCAACCCTTTCCGTTTAGAAATGAAATACAACAAGTGTTAGATTCTTGTGATATTACTACCCCGATCCTTGCCACAACATGGATACATATCGTCACAACAATCTCCTATAGTTCTTTATAAGTTTGAACGAACCCCTTGTTGACCTGCCCTTGAAGTAGTGATCTTCAAGGGCTTTTTTTCGACTCTTTAATCCAAAATTAACTTCTACATTTCAATCACCCCAAACATCATATTTATTTCATTTGTATCCCGTTAATTCTTCTGCTTCAGTCTATAAAAGGATATACTGATACAAAGAAATAAGGGATGTATCGATATGAGTTTATTAAGCGATTTGCTTTCCAAAGTGAGCGACATTGGACGCTCGCTTCGAACACCATCTTCCATGTTAAACCTAAGTTTGGCAGAAGAATGCGAAGCTATGTTCTCCAAAAAAGGGGAAGCCACCACGCTTGCCCATGCGGCACAGATTCTCAATAGTTACGCCCAACTAGATGATAATGAAAGAAAACTTCAATTCTTCAAAGATATTCAAGCTAGATTTGGCATAGATACAACAGCCTTAGAAAAGGCCATTGAGGCGTGGCAGAAAGATCAAACAGAAACAGCCGCAAGGATGCTACATTTCGCATCGGAACCGCGTAGTCAGGACCTCATCAGACGCCTCAATCAAGCACCTAATGGTACATCATCATTGGTAAAGATGCGCACTGACCTACTAAAATTCATGAAAATCGAAGCCGACTTACGTGCCTTAGATAAAGATTTCTCACATTTATTTAATTCTTGGTTTAATAGAGGTTTTCTTGAATTACAACGCATTGACTGGAACACACCAGCGGCCATTTTGGAAAAAATAATCGCCTATGAGGCCGTCCATGAGATAAATGGATGGGATGATTTGCGCCAACGTGTAGGTGCGCCAGATCGTCGATTATATGGCTATTTTCACCCTGCCCTTGGAAATGAACCTTTGATCTTTGTTGAGGTTGCCCTCTTAAAAGAAGTACCCGGCGCCATTGGCCCTATCCTTTCTGATGATCGAGACCCTATTCAGGCGGAAGAAGCAACAACCGCTGTGTTTTATTCGATTTCGAACTGTCAAACGGGGTTGCGAGGGATTAGTTTTGGTAACTTCCTGATCAAACAAGTGGTTGAAGATCTACGTCATGAGTTTGAGAAATTAGATACATTTATAACGTTGTCACCTGTACCGGGATTCCGTAAATGGGCGGAAAAAGCCCATTTGGAAATGAGTGACAATCTTTCAGGTAAGGATAACGAGACACTAGGCATTTTAACGGCTTGTCAGAATGATACCGAAGTCATGGATGTACTGCCTAATTTAGATCATATGCCAGAGTTACTAGCCCGTTACCTTATCTCCAGCAAAGGTAAGGATGGCGGTGCTGTCGACCCAGTCGCTCGTTTCCATCTAGGGAATGGCGCCCGCCTAGAAAACCTCCATATGATGGGAGATATCAGCAAACGAGGCCTTAAAAATTCTTGGGGTTGTATGGTAAATTACCAATATCGCATTAAAGATATTGAGAAAAACCACGAAACATATGTAAATAATGGTGAAGTTATTGCCGCACCACATGTGGCAGGCTTACTCAAATAATCTCGACAGAGCCAATTCATATGTATGACCAGAACTATCTTATTCATCATTTGCGTCAATCATCTGTGGGATGCGAAAACGTAACTTTTGCATCTACACTAGATGGTAAAAAAATAAGTTATGGTGAATTATTCGTACAAGCCGAGAAGGTTGCGCAAGTTCTGGTCAATCATGGCGTAAATCCAGGAGATCGTGTTGCAGTTCAAGCTGATAAATCCCTTGAACAAATACAATTATATCTTGGTACAATGATGGCAGGCGCTGTTTTCCTTCCTCTAAACACAGCCTATACCTCACAAGAGATCGAATATTTCATTAATGATGCAAAACCTCAGATTTTCATCTGCGACCCGCGTCAAGAAAAAAACTATCAAAGAATAGTAGCTCAATGTGGAACGGAACATCTGCTTACCCTTGATGCGGATGGACAAGGAAGTCTTACAGGGCAAGTTCAATTAACGTCACCCGGTTTCAAACCTGTTTCACGCAACTCTGGAGACCTAGCCGCAATTCTCTACACATCTGGCACGACTGGACGATCCAAAGGGGCTATGCTGTCCCATCAAAATTTATGGAGTAACTGTGACACGCTCCGTAAAGCATGGCGTTTTACTTCAGACGATGTTCTCATTCATGCGCTACCAATTTTTCACAGTCATGGATTATTTGTCGCAACAAATACAACACTTGCCGCAGGTTCATCCTTAATCTTCATGGCGAAATTTGATGCCGATGACATTATAGATGCCATTCCAAATGCCACAGCTTTGATGGGCGTGCCCACATTTTATACACGCCTCTTAAAACAAGAAAAACTCAACAAAGACTATGTTGCCAATATGCGCATCTTTATTTCTGGTTCTGCCCCCCTACTCGCAGAAACGCACGACCAATGGCAAGCGAAAACAGGTCATGCGATTCTAGAACGATATGGCATGACCGAAACCAATATGAACACATCAAATCCTTATGATGGTGAACGTCGCGCGGGTACAGTTGGCTTTCCTTTGGAAGATGTAGAAATACGGATTATGGATCCTGAAACAGATCAATTATTACCAAACGATGAAATTGGCTCCATAGAAGTAAAAGGCCCCAATGTGTTTGGTGGATATTGGCAAATGCCCGACAAAACCAAAGAAGAATTGCGTGAAGATGGTTTCTTTATCACTGGCGACCTCGGTAAAATCGACGATGACGGCTATATCACTATTATCGGTCGCTCAAAAGATTTAGTGATTTCAGGTGGCTTTAACGTATACCCAAAAGAACTAGAATTACTGATCGATGATATGGAAGGCGTCAATGAAAGTGCGATTATCGGTGTCCCTCACCCAGATTTTGGTGAAGCTGTTATCGCAATCATCGTTCCAATGCAAAATGAGACTCTAAGAGAAGAAAACTTAAAATCTCATTTCCAAGATAGTTTAGCAAAATATAAACAACCGAAGAAATATCTTTTCCTTGAAGAACTTCCCCGTAACACAATGGGCAAAGTTCAGAAAAACCTACTTCGTGAGACTTACAAAGGTTTATTCACCGATTAAGCTGCCAACAAATCCTTACGCGCTTTATCACGTAACCAATCACGGAATAAAAGAACCTCCGGTCTTGGCTTTGTGCGTGCGTCCGGCAAAATCAAATAATGAGAAAACTCTGATTTCTCTTCAAAGATAAGTGGCTCTATCAGTTTTTTATCATCAAGTGCTTCTTGAGCAAAACTGCGATAAAGCAATGCAATTCCCTGATCCGCCATCGCCATCTTCATAGCAACCAGAGAACTGTCTACTTTGATAGAACTAATATCATCTTCAAATTCAATTTCATGTTTGCGGAATAATTGTTCCCAGCTGTCTTTAACACCCATCACATGGATTAGACTGTGTTTCTGTAAATCCTGAAGAGAGTTAATTTCACCAAACTTTTTAATATAGGATTCACTTGCGACGATAATCGTATTTTCTTCATAGACCAATTCAGCAACTTCACCGTCCCAATTACCGTCACCATAGCGAATATCAATATCCACCTTTTCGCCCATCAACTTATCTACCCAGTTTGAAGTATAGATACGAATGCCTACTTCCGGATATGCATCTCGGAATTCCGACATATTAGTCGCTAACCATTGGGTGGTAAAAGAGATCGGCGCACGAACGGTGATAGATGTCTCGCCCTGAACACCAAAAAGACCTACTGTGGATGATGATAATTCACCAAAGGCTTTACGCACCGATGGCAAATAAGCGCGTCCCATTTCGGTCAGGCGCAGACTACGAGGCAAACGTTCAAATAACGGAAAGCCTAAATGCTCTTCTAAAGAGCGTACTTGATAGCTCACTGCAGCAGCTGTCAGGTTCAATTCATCCGCAGCAGCCGTAAAACTAACTTTACGTGCTGCAGCCTCAAATGAACGTAACCAGTTCAGTGGCGGTAAATTATAAGCCATGGCCCCACATCCTTAACTTATTAAACCAACAAAAATTATAACATATATCTTCAAATAGTTTTAGGCCTCAGCCTCATAACCATTCACTTGTTTTTTGCATAAAGAAAAAACACTATGCTAAAAAACTAGGGACAAGCTCTATAAATTTAGGGCTAACCTCTATTCCATAAACGACACCTATGAGCGATCACGAGAAAAAATCATGAAACTCAGCGATATTAAAGTTTATACCGTTGCCACCCCTGCGCCACATTTTGGCGGACGCTATTGGATCTTTGTCAAGCTCACTACGGCCTGCGGCATAGATGGAATCGGCGAAGTATATTCCCCACCTTTCCATCCAGATGTAGTTGAAAAGATGATCGAAGACGTCTTTGAGCGAAATGTGAAAGGGAATGCACCTTCTGAAATTGAAAAAATGTATCGCAATGTATATTCGACAGGATATTCCCAGCGCCCTGATCCAACTTTGATGAGTATCTTCAGTGGCATCGAAACAGCTTGTTGGGATATTCAAGGCAAAGCACTAAATCGCCCTGTTTATGACTTACTAGGTGGGAAAGTACGTGATCGTTTACGTAGTTATACATATTTATATCCAAAGCCAGAAGATAAAACAAATGTCTATGCAGATCCCGATTTAGCCGCTGAACGCGCCGCCGACTATGTCGCGCAAGGCTTTACAGGAATTAAATTTGATCCTACTGGCCCCTATACTGCCTTTGATGGACGCTTCATTAATCTAGAAGATATGGATCGTGCAGAAACCTTCTGTCGTAAAATACGTGAGGCAGTTGGTAGCAAAGCCGATTTACTATTTGGCACACATGGCCAGATGACACCGGCAAGTGCAATCCGCTTGGCGCAACGTCTTGAGCAATATGAACCACTTTGGTTTGAAGAACCAACCCCACCAGACATGCCAGAAGAAATGGCCTTGGTTGCACGTGGTACAAAAATACCAGTGTCTACGGGTGAGCGTCTTGTCTCTAAATACGAATTCTCTCGGGTACTTCAAAATCGTTCCGCATCCATCTTGCAATTTGCAGTTGGGCGTGTAGGTGGTATTTGGGAAGCAAAGAAAATCGCTGGCATGGCAGAAACATTTTATGCTCAAATTGCTCCACATCTATATTGTGGCCCTGTTGAGGAAGCAGCCAACATACATCTATGCCTGTCTACACCAAACTTCCTAATTCAGGAAAGCATCCAAGATATGAGAAGCTTCCACGGGGATGTATTGAAAACACCAATTAAATGGGAAGAAGGTTATCTATACGCACATGATGCGCCGGGGCTTGGCATTGAATTAAATGAGGATGTTATTGCCGCGAACCCATATACGGATAGCGATCTACATTTAGAATTCCACCCATATAATTTTGACTTTTAAAAGTATACTTCACTGAATTATATTAACAAACTCAAAAAAAACGGCCGAAAGAACACTTCTTTCGGCCGATGTCTTCAATCAGATGGTTAACCTAAATTACGCCATCAAACGTTCATCTAATGGATAACTAGACATTACTTCATATCCATCATCCGTGATCAATACCTGCTCTTCTAATTTTACGCCTTCATGACCACCATGACGGCCCACATAACTCTCAACGCACACAATCATTCCAGGTTCCAAAACACCATCATAGCCATGATGTTCCCAATCCACAGGATAACGAACAGATGGATATTCATCACATAACCCGACACCATGATAAAGAACCCCATATCGGTTCGGCAGGTAATCATCAGGCAAATTTTTGGCTTCATGGGTCATGTCATAAAAAGACATACCCGGTTTCAATATTTTTGTATTTGCCTCTATCTGTTCCACTGCCATTTGATAAAGATGGCGCTGCTCATTGGTGGGCAGACCATCCCCACATAACCAACTGCGTGAAATATCGACGCAATAACCGTAGGAACCAATCAAATCTGTATCGAAAGAAACAAGATCTCCATCTTCAATGACGCGTGCGGATGATTCTTGGAACCATGGATTGGTTCGTGGGCCTGACGCCAATAAACGTGTTTCAATCCATTCGCCACCTCGGCGGATATTTTCTGCGTGCAAAATAGCCCATAAATCATTTTCGGTCATACCTACTTTCAGATTATCTTCCATGACTTTCATTGAAGCTTCACAGGCCACAATCGCACGGCGCATACATGTTAATTCATCAACGGATTTGATCTTGCGGGCTTCTTCCATCAAATCTTCGCCATAGATTACTTCAACACCATGCTCATTTAAAAATGGAATACCGTGAGAATCTATCTGGTCAAAAGCTAAGCGCTTATTGCCGCCACCATATTGATGAACCAAATCAGCAGTGATCTTTGCCCATTTCTTTGCAAATTCTTCTGTACGCCCACCTGCTTCAAAATAGAACCACGCCACGCCCGGATGTACTTCATCAACAACTTCAGAATGATCTGAAAGATGTTCACAATTATGGAAATCATATAAGATCACCGGCCCATCCGTTGCAATAAAACAGGACCGCACAGGATTATGCGTTGTCCATAGTTGCATATTTGTAGTGTCTGTTGCATAGCGTATATTCAATGGGTCATAAAGGTAAACACCAGCCAGATCTCTGGCACGCAATTGTTCGCGAATACGTTCAATTCGATAATGGCGCATAGCAGATAGATCTGGCTCTAGAAGGCCTGCGGCAGCCCATTCATCTTCCGCTAATTTTCCATAACCAATAACATGTTGATTGTGATTTGCCGCTTTTTGTCGCGACCATGCTTCCAAAGCTTCATAGCCAGCATCTGGCCCAGGATGATCTGGTATTTCGAAAGGTGCAATTTTTCTTTTATGGCGTGAAAATCCAAAAATTGATTGGATACGGACATTGGTCGTCCCTCCCTCTAATTCCTGTATCATTATGCCTTTTTCGTGACATTTCACATTATGAAGGCGACTTTCTTATTATCCATGGATTAGTTGTTATTTTTCTTTTTCTGTAAATCTGAAAAAAACTAATGTCGGATATCGAATTTTTTCACGAAATTGGTGAAAGGAGCTTCTCCATAACTGATCAGTGAAAAGGGCGACAAGATTTTATTCCCGTTTTTTATTAGCCTTGTTGATCAAATCCCCCTATCGTCACTGCCATAAAAACAACAAATTGAATAAGGGAGAAGAGCATGCCACAAACACCACATTATCAAGAACCATCCGATGCAAAAGAACGTCGCGCACAAAAGCCAATCATTTGTTATGATGTCGATTGCGTACCTGCTTATGAAAAGGATTTTTATGAAAATGCCCGTGCCAATATGGTGAAGGTAGATGAAGTGACGGTACCGCCACGTGACGGAAAAACATTTCATGTCCCTAAAGGACATTTCTTCCGCATTAACAGTGTAGAGGGGCCCCAGGTTGGTGACTTAAATTTGTTCAACGCCCATAACATGCAAGAACGTTTCTTTAGTGGTAAAACCCGCCAATTACACGCCACACATGTGTCAACTGGGGATCGGTTATGGAGTAACCTTCCTTATCTACGTCCACTTGCAACCATTACACATGATACGTTGGATTGGTATGGCTGGGATGAAGACGGTGGTGGTGTCCATGACGTAATCGGAACACGCTGTGATCCCTATACGAACCATATGCTCAAGGGCGTGGATTATAACCATTGCTGTCACTCAAACTTAACCCGTGCGGTTGTTGAGGGCACTGATATGACCGTTGATCAAGCAGAACCAATTGTTCACGACGTTTTAAATGTTTTCATGTGCACAGGCTTCACCAAAGACACCCATCAATATTTCATGAAAGCCAGCCCAGTTCGTCCAGGTGATTTTCTAGAAATGTTTGCGGAAATTGACTTAGTAGGGGCATTATCAACATGTCCGGGCGGGGATTGTGGCAGCAGTCATTCAGATGACAGTACAGCTTGTTATCCCTTACATGTGGAAATCTTCAAACCGGCTGATGGCGCGCTTGAAGGATGGCAAGAATCCCAAGCAAGTGGCTATGGCGGCAAGCACGGATTATAATCCCGATTAACAAACTGGTTTCAATGCGACATGGATCATTAATAAGGTCGCATTGAAGCCAGAAAAACTTATAATTCATACTTGAAAAAAAACAATAATTACCCGACATTTATGCACCGGAATTGGAGCTTACAATCACTTGATTGATTGGGTATGAAACATGATGAATCGTCGCCTTTTACCTTTGAACTCTCTTCGTGCTTTTGAAGTAACTGGCACGCGTCATAGCTTTACCAAAGCTGCTGAAACTTTATCAGTGACCCAAAGTGCGATTAGTCGCCATGTTATTAACTTAGAAGATCTTCTTGGGGTGAAACTCTTTGAACGTCGCCCACATACATTAGAATTAACAGAACAAGGTAAAGCGTTGCTTCCTGCGTTAACGCACGCATTTGATACTTTAGAAGAAGCTTTAAACCGCTTACAAAATGAAGAAACGTTAATCCCTCTTAAAGTCTCTTTTCCGCCAACCTTTGCTCATTATGGTGCAGCCCCCTTACTAACGGAATTTCAGAACGAAAATCCTGAAATTACATTGCATCTAAGTACACCGCGACGGCCAACGGAGTTGCGTAAAGATAATCTGGATTTAGCCGTTATTTACTCAACGCCTCAGGTGTCTGATTATGTAATGGATTTACTATGGCAAGAAAAAATAACACCGCTTTGCCATCCCTCATTACTTTCAGAGGATGACATAGATAAACTGGATGTTGCTCAGATCATATCCAAAAACCAAACGGTTCACGTCAAAACCGTGGACGGCCCCTTTATGACTTGGGATAATTGGTTACGAAAAAACGGATTAAGCAAAGACACCCAGACAAGTCCGGTCTTCGATACTGCGCATCTGGCCGCCCAATATGTGATTTCAGGCAATGGTATTTTCATTTCTGACCCTAAGTTATTCGCCAAAGAGATAGCAGCAGGCCAACTCATTGCTCCATTCCCGGAACTGATCCATGAAAGTGGGTATGGATATTACTCTGTTTGTTTGCCTGAAGATATGAACCATTTTGCAGTTCAACAATTACGGAATTGGCTTATTGAACGTTTCTCAGATAAGGTCAACTAATCTAGAAGTATTCTAAGTATAGTTCACAAAATCATCTATTCGGTATATGCTGTCCTTTAGATACAAAAGGATAAAGCCTATGCGGATTGCTCAACATGGCTTAAAGATCATTTTGACTATTCTATGTTTGTTGTCTGTCGGTTTCGGCCTCAACAAAACTCTCCATGCGCATAATTCTCCTATTCTCGTATGCTATTCTACGGATCATTTCCCTCCTTTTATCGTTGGACAAGGGGAGAAGATCCCTAAAAACCCTGGCATCCAAATTGAATTACTGCAAAAAGTAATAGAAGCCGAAAAAACTAAATTCACCCTGATCCGTCGCCCTTGGAAACGCTGTCTAAAAATGCTTGAAACAGGGGAAGTCGACATGATACCCGGCGCATCTTTTCTAGAATCTCGAAGCAAATACGCTAAATATCCAAGAGATAAAACAGGCGCATTAGATAATGAACGCAAGTTTATCAAATCTGAATACTTAATCTTTTATAATATTCGAAATAATTCTGACTTAAGATGGGACGGAGAATCACTTTCAGGTGTAGAAAGGCATATAGGGGCAGAGCTAGGTTTTTCTGTCGTCACACATTTAATGGAAGATGGGTTTAATATATTGGAACTGGAAAATACTGCGAAAGGATTAGAGCTTCTGGAGAGGGGAAGAATCGATGCATTTGTTTCTTTTTTAAATCTGGTGAATCCAATTTTGGAAAAGAAAGATCATACTATAAAGCACTTCTCAAAACCCTATCTTAGCAAGAATTACTATTTAATTATGAGTAATAGTTTCTATTCGGCACATCCTGCATTATCTGAGCGAATATGGGATAGAATTCCTGCCGTAAAACGAGAAATGGCAGATTATCTAAATAAGAAATATTTTTAAAATAAAAAGAACCCACAGGAAGAGTAACCTGCGGGTCTAGGTGTAGTGGAAGTTTGGTGAATTAGCCGCGCATGCGTTCAGCTTTTGGATCAAATGGTGGTTCGGTCAACAATGTTGCCGGACGACGTTCTCCCATAATCTCAACTTCAAATGCATTTGCAGCTACATCAGTGGCTACTTCACTTGGGACATATCCCAAAGCCAATGATTTCTGTGTATGATGCGCATACCCACCAGATGTTACCCAGCCAACGGTTTTGCCATCATGCCAAATTGGTTCATCATTAATCACATCTGCATCATTTACCTCAATATCCAGAAGAACCAGTTTCATCTTGCTGCCTTCTTCTTTCTCTTTCAGGGCCGCCTCTCGACCAATAAAATCTTCTTTTTGCACAGATACAAAACGCCCCATGGCAGCTTCATATGGACCATAAATCGGACGATATTCTGTAGACCAAGACCCAAAAGCCTTTTCCATGGAGAGGGATTTCAAGGCGCGACCTCCAAATAGTTTCAGGCCGAACTCTTCACCCGTTTCCATCAAAAGGTCGAACAAAGCGATTTGATATTCTGGTTTCACCCAAATTTCATATCCCAAATCACCTGTGAAGCTAACACGCCCGACCAAGGCCGGGATCATGCCGATATCCATCTTGCGGATATCCATGAATTTCAAAGCTTCGTTGGATAGATCATCACGCACAAGTTTCTGTAACAAGGCACGAGATTTCGGACCTGCGATAGACAGGCCAAGCAAACCAAGCCCCAATGCATCAATGCGAACAGAACCATCTTCTGGTAAATGCTGCTCAAACCAGCGCATATGATATTCTTCAGCAATACCAGTACCGATCACATAAAATTCGTCTTCGCCTAAACAGCCGACTGTGAAGTCACCGATTAAACCGCCTTCATAATTCAACATGGGCGCCAAAACCATACGGCCAATCTTAGGGGCCTGATTAGCAAAGATATAGTTGATCCAGTCGCGCGCACCAGAACCTGTGACTTTGTATTTCGCAAAGTTGGATGTTTCGATCATACCCACATCTTCACGAACCGCACGACATTCTTCGGCTACATGTTCAAACGCATTAGAACGTTTGAAGGTAATTTCTTCAACAGGTTCAACACCTTCTGGTGCAAACCAAAGCGCATGTTCCAGACCATAAGACTGACCAAAGACAGCACCACGTTCTTTCAAACGGTCATAGATGGGCGTCATCAAATGATTGCGGGCTGCGGGTAATTCTTCATTTGGATAAGAAATACGGAAACGTCGGGAGTAGTTTTCACGCACCTTGGCATTTGTATATGCCAAGGTCGCCCAATCCCCATAACGTGCCACATCCATGCCCCAGACATCAAATCCCGGATTTCCGTTGATGATCCAATTCGCAAGCGCAAAACCAACACCCCCACCTTGGGAGAAGCCAGCCATGACACCACAGGCTGTCCAATAGTTAGTCAGGCCACGGATCGGACCAATCAATGGGTTACCATCCGGCGCGAAAGTGAATGGACCGTTGATAATTTGCTTAATACCTGCTTCGGCGAAAGGAGGGCAATGTTCAAAGCCAACAGCCAAGGAATCACTGATACGATCCAAATCAGGTGGCAGTAATTCATGACCGAAATCCCAAGGTGTATCAACAGGGGACCAAGGAATACCACCTTGTTCATATGTCCCCATCAACATGCCGCCACGTTCCTGACGCATATAAATCTCGCCTTCAAAATCGATGGCATGGCAAATTTCTTTACCTGTGCTTTCGTTGAATTCTTTTACTTCCGGCATATCGTCAGTCAAAAGATACATATGTTCCATGGCAAGAACAGGAAGTTCGATGCCAACCATGCGCCCGACTTCACGAGCCCATAGGCCTCCAGCATTAACCACATGCTCTGTGCGGATGGTCCCTTGTTCTGTAATAACATCCCAGCTGCCATCAGTATTTCAGCGAAGTTCTTTGACAGGGTTACGTAAGTAAATCTCAGCACCATTTTTCTTCGCGGCACCCGCATAGGCATAGGTTGTGCCGGATGGGTCCAAATGGCCTTCTTGTGGATCATACATTGCCCCTTCAAATTGATCGGGGTCGATTAATGGAAACACTTCTTTGGCTTCTTCCGGAGTAATCAATTCTGTATCCATGCCAAGGTAACGACCTTTCGCATGCGCCAATTTCAAGAAATCCATACGTTCCTTGGTGCCGGCTAACATGATACCACCGGTTAGATGCACGCCACAGGATTGACCAGAAAGTTCTTCAATCTCTTTATAAAGTTCAATAGTATAGGATTGCAGTTTTGCCACATTCGGATCGCCATTCAACGTATGAAAACCACCAGCCGCATGCCATGAAGAACCTGATGTTAATTCAGAGCGTTCCACTAAAACAACGTCTTTCCATCCCAGTTTTGTTAGATGATAGAGGACACTACAACCAACAACGCCACCACCAATCACGACCACTTGTGTATGTGTTTTCATTTTTTAATTCTTTCGATCTTTAATTTTGTTCTTATGTTTGCTTAGAAATCAGAAGGCGCGCCGCCTTCGGCCTTGCGACGATCCACAAAGGCATTCAATTCTTCTTCGATTGCCGGATCAATGACTGGCTTTTCATACTCACTCAAAGCTTGTTTATAGATTTCACTTGCACGGGTTGTGGTATCTACGCGCCCTGCATCACGCCATGTTTCAAAATTGCGCCAGTCAGACATAAACGGACTATAGAAAGCACTCTTATATCGTGCCTGTGTATGGGCGGTGCCAAAGAAATGTCCACCCGGCCCTACATCTTCCATCGCTTCAAAGGCAAGTGTCTCTTCGGAAACCTCAATTGGTTGCAGATATTCCGCCATCTGTTGAAGCATATCCACATCCACCACAAATTTTTCGAAAGATGCACATAGGCCACCTTCTAACCACCCGGCACCATGCATTAGATAGTTTGCCCCCCCCATAATTGCGCCCCAAAGTGCCATTTGGGATTCATAGGTTGCCTGAACATCAACACAATTAGACGCATTTACATTGGATGAACGGAATGGCACGCCATAATGACGGGCAAGCTGTCCACTAATTTGGGCCGCGCGGGTATATTCAGGTGTCCCAAATGCAGGTGAGCCAGTTTTCATATCCACGTTAGATGTGAACCCGCCATAAACCACAGGGGCACCTTCCCGCACCATTTGTGCAAAGGCAATACCTGCTAAGGCTTCCGCATTTTGCTGGGCAATGGCGCCCGCCACTGTCACAGGAGACATGGCACCTGCTAATGTAAACGGCGTTAGTACAACCACTTGATTACGTCTGGACATCTCAATGATACCCGTCAACATATGTTCATCATAAATAAGAGGCGAGTTCGCATTAATAACTGTTGTCAGGCTTGGTTCTTGATCAAATTGTTGATGCGACACGCCCCGGCCGATACGTGCGATTTCCAAAGCATCACGGTTACGTTCAACCCCAAGAGAATAGCAGCTGTATACTTTGTCGCTTAGGAGAGTGAGATCGCGCAAGCAATCCAGATGCCGAATGGAGGGAGCAATATCTGTTGGTTCAACAGGATATCCACCAAAGAAATGGATTGTGTTAAAATACTGTCCCAGTTTTACAAATTTCATAAAATCTTCGTAATTGCCGGAACGACGCCCCCCCTCTATGTCGCCAGCATTTGGTGCAGAAGCGACGGTAGAAAAGTTAACATTTTTCCCGCCAACACAAAGATTATGATTTGGATTACGTGCGTGCAGGATAAATTCTGAGGGTGCCTTATTTACATATTTCATCACCAGCTCGCGACTCATCCTAACGCGAGTTGTCGTTTCATCCACCTTTGCGCCCGCCTCTTTCAAGATACTGCGCGCTTCGGGTAATAAGAAATTCATACCAATTTCTTCAAGGATTTTCATAGAAGCATCATGGATACGTTCAATAGCCTCATCTGAAACAACCTTAATGGGATCATAGACATTGACCAGATTACGCCAAGGAGATTGGATAATCTTATGATTGCCACTATTATTACCTTCCCCACGCCCGGCGCGACGCCCACCTCTGCGCCCTGCACGTCCATTTGAGGTTTCTGCTTTGGTTGTATCCAACATATGCTCATTCCACTTATCTTTATCATTGTTGGTCTTAGTGCTTAAGACAGACTAAAACCCTTTTAAGCCAATACAGCTTGAACTTGGACACAAAGCAAATTCCTAAAATTTGAATGCGGTATTACTTTTTTGAGGCTCCCCAAATTTCTTTTCATGCCTAGGATGCATTCGCATCAATAAACTCGTTTTTCCGATAATTTATAAAGGCGATGCATTATGCTTTTTGAAAGTACCCGCGGGGGTGTTTCCGATGTGAATTTTGATGAAGTTCTTTTATCTGCCATGGCAAAAGATGGCGGTTTATATGTACCGCAAAACCTCCCCACGCTATCATGTGAAGAGCTTCAAGCTTTAAAAGGGAAAAACTATAAAGAGTTGGCATCTGAGTTATTGCCGCATCTATTGGGTGATCATATCCCCAAACATGTCATTCAAGAGATTGTGGAAAATGCTTATGGCTCATTCCACCACAATGCAATCGCACCTCTGAAACAGTTAGATAACAATCTTTGGTTAATGGAGCTTTTTCACGGCCCCACAATCGCATTTAAGGACTTCGCCCTTCAATTTTTAGGTCACCTTTTGGATTACACCCTTCATAGAGAAGACAAAAAGGCAATAATTATCGGGGCAACATCTGGTGATACTGGATCAGCAGCAATAGAAGCCTTGAAAGACAGTGAGAACATCAGGTTATATATGTTACATCCAAAAGGACGTGTGTCGGATGTTCAACGCAAACAAATGACAACGGTTCAGGCAGACAACATCACCAATCTAGCAATTAATGGCAGTTTTGATGACTGTCAGGCAATGGTGAAAGCTTTAATCAACGACAAAGAGCTTAATGAAAGTGGTTATGTAACCGCCGTAAATTCCATCAACTGGGCGCGTATTGCGGCGCAAGTCGTCTACTATTTTTATGCAGGCCTCAATCTGGGTACGCCTGAAACTAAAATCAATTTTGTTGTACCAACAGGTAACTTTGGAAATGTATATGCGGGTCATATCGCCCGGTCTATGGGCTTGCCGATCAATAAATTAATCATCGGGTCAAATCGAAATGACATTCTCACGCGCTTCTTCGAAACTGGTAAAATGGAAGCTCGGAATGTGAAACTGTCACTTACACCAAGCATGGACATACAAATTTCAAGTAATTTTGAAAGGCTCTTATTTGAACTTTTCGATCGTGATGGAGAGCAAGTTAAGCGACTTATGAACGACTTCAAAAGGAATGGATTATATGAAGTTTCTGAAGAGATATTAACCAAAGCAAAATCTCTGTTTGACGCATATCGTGTAAGTGATGAACGTACGGTTGAAGTTATCCAAGAAATCTTCGATCAAACTGGTGAAATTCTTGATCCGCATACCGCCATCGGTGTCGAAGCAGTAATTACAAACAAAAAAACATCATCCACTCCCACAATCGTATTGGGAACGGCTCATCCGTCGAAATTCCCTGAGACGGTCAAAAAAGCTATTGGATGCCCGCCCGTCTTACCCATATATCTGGATCATATTGTGGCAGGTGAAGAAAAAGCTATCGAAATGGAGAATGATATTGAAATACTTCATAAATTCATAACTGAAGATCAAGGATACCGTCAATTAAGAACAAATAAAACCACCCCAATTTAGGATTTCGACAAAATATTTTAGGTATATCTCAAAGATTTTTTTGCTTTTAAATTTCCCTGTCGGCATGCATTCAAGAAGGTAAGATTTCGTGAATGTTTTGGTATAGGTAAATTTCCATGACTGAATTTGATTATATCATTGTTGGTGCTGGTTCTGCCGGATGCATTCTTGCTAATAAGTTAAGTGAGAATGGCAAATATACTATTGCTCTCCTGGAAGCAGGCGGCAAAGACGCTTCCCCTTGGGTTAAAATGCCTGTGGGATATGGCAAAGCTTTTTACAATGACAAACTGAACTGGAGGTATACTGCACAACCCGAAAAAGGTTTAAATGGGCGTGCAGATTATTGGCCACGTGGAAAGACATTGGGCGGATCAAGTTCCATTAATGCGCTCGTTTATTGTCGTGGTTTACCTAATGACTTTAATGATTGGGAAGAAGCCGGTGCTAAAGGTTGGGGCTGGAAAAATGTAAAACCACATTTTGAAGCGATCGAAACAAATGTAGGTCCAGATGGCAATAAAACTGGCAATGGTCCGATTCATGTATCCGATGTTTCTGATCAAGTTCACAAAGTGTGTCGTCATTTCTTTAACGCTTCGGAAGAGCTAAGCATCCCCCGGACAAAAAACCATAATAGCGATGAGTATGAAGGTGCCAGCGAATACCGGATCACGACCAAAAATGGTTTTCGAAGCTCTTCTTCCACAGCTTTCTTGCATCCAGTTAAGAACCGCTCAAATCTCAAAATCATTCTCCATGCGGAAGTTGATCATATAAAATTTGAAAACAAACGTGCAGCCGGTGTGGTTTATCGTCAACATGGCCGACCCCAAATTATAAATGCACGAAGAGAGGTTATCCTTTCAGCAGGAACAGTAGCTTCTCCTGTCATTTTGCAACGATCAGGATTGGGACCTGCACGAATATTAAAACAGCATAATATTCCAGTTCTTGTGGACAATGAAAATATTGGTGGGAATTTACAAGATCACCTTGGTATCAACTACTATTTCAAAGCTACAGAACCTACATTGAACAATGTTCTTTCTCCGTGGTGGGGTAAGTTATTAGCTGGTATGCAATATGTATTTACCAGAAAAGGCCCTTTATCATTAAGTGTGAATCAATGTGGTGGTTTTTTCAAAAGCGATACCTCTCTCGCCTATCCAGATCAACAACTTTATTTCAACCCAGTCACCTATACGACACAAGTTGCGGGAAAGCGAACTGCCATTAATCCTGATCCTTTCGCCGGATTTATTATTGGCATGCAACCATCGCGCCCAACAAGTCGAGGCCGCATTGATATTGCCAGCACTAATCCTAGTGATATGCCGTTAATTCAACCTAACTATCTTTCTACAAATAAAGATATGCAGGATGTCATTGCAGGGGCAAAACTTTGCCAACGTATTATGAACACGGATGCTATGGCAGAGCTGATCAAGGAACCAATGAATGATGATTTCCGTAAAATGGATGATGCATCACTATTAAAAGATTTCCGTAACCGTTCCGGCACGGTCTTCCATCCCGTTTCCACCTGCAAAATGGGGTCTGATATTTCAACATCCGTCACAGATTCAAATTTAAAAGTTTTTGGTGTAGATGGCTTACGTGTGGTGGATGCTTCCGTCTTTCCAAATGTGACTTCAGGGAACACAAATGCCCCTGTTTTAATGCTCGCCCATCGTGCAGCAGATTTAATTTTAAAGGCCGATTAAAATGAAAATTACCAAACTAGAAACATTCACAAATGAATTTGTTGGCTTTGTTCGCCTCACCACAGAAGACGGTAAACAAGGTTGGGGACAAGTATCCACATATAATTCCGATATTACATGCCAGATTTTTCATCGCCAAATTGCACCATGGGCATTAGGTGTAGAAATCGAAGATATTGAGACTGTCATCGATAAAATTCCAGAACATGAACATAAATATCCGGGTTCATATGTGTTACGTGCCATGTCCGGTTTGGATACGGCTGCTTGGGATTGGCGCGGTAAAGTCGCAGAAAAACCAGTAGCGGAACTCTTAGGTGGCTCTGCCGGAACTATAAGAAGTTATGCATCCTCCATGCGTCGCGATATCACACCACAAGATGAAGCTGATCGGCTCAACGCCCTAAAAGATAAATATGGTTTTGATGCTTTCAAATTCAGAGTTGGAGCTGAATGCGGAAGAGATGTGGATGAATGGCCTGGTCGAACCGAGGAGATTGTTCCAACAGTCCGTAAAACGTTAGGCGATGATGTTTCCCTGCTTGTAGACGGTAATTCCGGTTTTTCCGCAAAGCGCGCTATCGAAGTTGGTCATATGTTGGAAGCAAACGGTGTGGAGCATTTTGAAGAACCATGCCCTTATTGGCTTATGGAAGAAACGAAACAAGTCACCGAAGCCCTATCCCTAGACGTCACTGGCGGTGAACAGGATTGTGATTTCCAACATTGGAAACGTATGATGGATATGGGGGCAGTAAACGTGATCCAACCAGATATTCTATATATGGGCGGCATGATTAGAACCATGGAAGTGGCCAAGATGGGGGCAGAACGAGGATATAAATGTACGCCACATTGTGCAAATCTATCCATGGTTACATTATTCACCATGCATCTATTACGTGCTATACCAAATGCAGGAAAATATCTGGAATTCTCTATCGAAGGGCCGGAATATTATCCATGGCAACAAGAGCTTTTTGTAAAAGATCCATATCAAATTATAGATGGTAAAGCGACTGTTACTGATGAGCCCGGTTGGGGAGTTGAAATTAATCCTGAATGGCTAGCGACTTCCACCTATCAAATCAGTGAGATATAGTTCCACTGACTTTATTAAGAGAGGATTAGTTCTACTAATTCTCTCTTATACCTAAAGCTTAATTTAAGCTAAGTGCGATCCTAAAGCCTGTATCAAAGTCACGACGATCCGGCTTGATACTGCCGCGATTGATATTCGATAAAGCATCCCCGCTGTTCAAAAACCCACCACCGCGCAAAGCACGTTGGTCGCAACCATGACTTTCATCCGCGTTACCATTTATCGGGGCATTTTGATAATTATCTGTATTACAGTCCTGCACCCACTCCCATACATTACCATTCATTGCATAAAGCCCGAAAGGATTTGGAGGCATATGATACACCGATGATGTATATTTAAAGTCATCCGAACATTCTTGCAGACGATTTTCCTCATCAGTCTCACCCGCCGCACCATTTACATAAATGCATTGCAACATCGGTATGTTATCGAACCAGAATTTCCCTTCCATGCCACCTTTTGCTGCATATTCCCATTCTGCTTCGGACAGAAGGCGATATTTTTGTCCTGTTTTTTCGCTTAACCATTTAACATAAGCTTGTGCATCATTCCAATTCACACATACAACTGGATGATTCTGTTCTTGAAAGTAATTTGGGGTTCCCCAAAAAACACCTTTTTTCTCCGCCCATTCACCACCTTCGGAGGCATAACATTTTTGCCCCATCGTATGGCCCGTTTTCTCTAGAAAATAGGTAAACTGACCCAGCGTAATTTCAGAACGACTGACAGCAAAATCATAGTCAATCGTCACTTTATGAGCAGGCCCCTCATCCTCTGCGCCGTCGTCAGTTCCCATTATAAAACTCCCTTTTGGAAGCGTCACCATTTCCGGACATTCGTCACATTCTTGAAAACTTTCAAAATCCGAGACTTGAAAGTGTTTTTCCCTAAGTAAATTGCCATAAACATATCCAACATCGCTGCTATTCGCGATCGCCACCCGATACCATTTACCCGTTTTTCCGGTTACAATAACCAGTTCACCTTTTTTAACCCGGCCAATCTTATTACCTTGTGTAGATGGATGACTACGGATATTGGCATTTGTAATTGCAAATAGATGCTTGGAAACTTCTTCCACCTCTATTTCTGCGGATGGCAAAGTATTATCGACATGTCCTTGCGTCAACTTGGCATCGAAATAGGGACGTGAAGCAAACACTCCATCAATCTGAAATCCCAATATCGCTGAGACTTCGCCACTTAAACTCGCATCTTGCTCACGTCGATAATTACGACGGGCAGCCCGTGTCATTTTCTTATCCAGATATGATTTCACCTCAAGCGCGGTAATCTGACCATCCGTATTATCATCAGCATTACCATAAAGTGCATCCAGTAGATGATGCGTGAATAAACCATGTTGTGCGTTTTCATCCCAAGATGCTAATTGCGTTCCGCTTGCCGCTGTGATGACAGTCATATTTTCACCACTTGTTTCCGGCAGTTCGCTTTCCATAAAGACTGGCGAAGCATGACGAATTAACATTCCTCCACCACTATCCCCTGAAAAACAGGCATCCAGTAATATTGTAACACGACGTGTATTTAATTTGCCTAGATTTTCATAAAGTAAATCAATTGGGTAACCATTAATTTCCGCAGTATCAGGATTTGCATCTGAGGGTAAAAGATAACCGCGCTTATCACTTCCCGGCACACCATGTCCGGAATAATAAATGGTCACATCTGATGTTCCCGCTGGGTCAATATACTGCCAAATCTGTCCTTTATGACTATTTGAGTTTCCAAATGCAGATTCTAATTGGGATTTCGTTGCATCTCTCAAGTCAATAACGTTTTCTTCAGCATAGCCTAAGACGTTAAGAATATAATATCGTATCGCGTCAGCATCACGATGGGCATAAGTCACTTCAGGAATTCGGTCTGAGTAAGATTTGTTACCAATAATAACTGCCACACCTTCTTCATTTTTCTTCGCCCATGACAAAGATGCAGCACCTAGTATGGTATAGGCCAATATCAAAAAACGGAATACCGATAACATTTCTTTACCTTACATCACTCAATTCAAGCGATTTTAATGCGAGCCTAACCCGATGCGCAAGATCGGTTTCATAAATACTTTCTCACTTAACGATATGAAAAGAAAAGGTACGATTTTTAGGAGTTGGTCTATTTTAAAATCAAGGCGCAACGATTGGTAATAGACCATGTTTTATCGCAGAAGCCTTTAATCGACCATCTGCTTTAATACTTGCAACAAAATTATTCACATATTTTAACCAGTCAGGCTCGCCTTTAGGCAAGGCAAAGGCATATGGGGTGACCGCAAGCTTTTCTTCAGGTGCCATCAACAACGCCCAATTTGTCAACGAACTCATTCTATGCCCATAAGGATAGTCAGTCATAAAAACATCGGCTCGCCCAGCTTCTACGTCCTGTTCTCTGGCCTTAAAGCTTTCTACAACGCTTAATTCTGCTTTCTTCAGATAATCTCGCATGACAGGTTCCATATAGGTTGCCCTCTGTACAACCACTACATTCCCTATTTGGTCAATATCTTCCCAGGATTGAATAAGCTTATTACGCTTCATACCCACCGCATAAATACCACTAGAGAGATGCGGAGTAGAAAAATCCATAAATTGTTTACGACTTTCCCTTACACCAACACCATGCATAGAAATATCGCATGCATTCTTCGTCATATTCTCGGCAAGTTTGGCAAATGAACTATCAACAAAATTCAACTCAACATTTAATTCACCAGCCAATTCCCGGGCCATATCTACATCAACACCTTCCAATTCGTAAGTCCTTGGGTTTCTATATGAAATGGCAAAATATTCAGGCCATATGCAGACCCTTAGAATATTTGTTTTTTTAATTATATCTATCCGCGTTTCTGCCTGTGCACTAGTAACAATCCCGAAAGTCAAAACGACACCTAATAAAGCTACGAAAGATTGCATTATTTTCTCCTGATAGGATTTTTGAACCTCACAGCCAATCCAGAAAATGAGTTAACATATAGATCCTCAATCAGCTTTGTTCTAGATCAATGTCCTAATCTGCCTCTACTGCTATCACCCATTTCATATTTTTCATAAGAAAAGCAGACTATTACCATAACTCTATTATTGATATGATCGTAACCAATTCAAATAATTACAAAAAAAGAAAAACTCTTATTTTTTGGAGCTGGATCATTGCTATCAGCTTCATATTCTTATTGATATTCACATTATGGTCGAGCTTTGCGCAAACCGTTCAAGAAAGAAAATCAAATGCAGGCCTTTATGCAGGCATTATCGAAAATAGTTATGCCCGCGCTATTGAATCAGTAGAAGCCAGTCTTCTGGCAGTCTCTGAAGAAATGCATCTCTACGAAATAGGCTTGATCGGTGAACAAGAATTAATGGCAAGTACCAATCGTATTCTTGGATTTGCCCCTCATATAAGACAAATTGTTATATTCAAAGAGGATCGACTGGTTTTTGACTCCGCAAAAAACCGCTCAAGAGAAATAGATCGTTCTCAAATAAAATTAGGACCGCCGATAGATACCTACGACGCATTAAAAATCGGAGAACAAATTTTTAGCCGCTTTTTACCTGTTATCGGTGATCCACCAGTTAATAATAAAAGACGGTCCCTTATCCCTCTTTCGTTAAAACTTCCTATCTTTAATGATGATACAGGTGCCAAATACGAATTAATTGCCGCCTTAAATACAAGTTACTTCATAGACATCATTGATAATTTAAAATTCTTACCTGAAGATAAGGTTGGTGTTTATGGGTTTGCGCCTAATCAGAAAACAAAATTTATATTGGGAACATCAGATCAGAACAATGATGTACTTAATGAATCCTTAATCAATCAGTTGTTAAAAGACGGTGCGGAACAATCATCTACAAGTTTGCATTTAGGTATTTTTGAACAAGAAACGATCGTCATACAACTCTTGGAAAAATTCCCTCTCGCAGTGGTCGTTACCCTATGTCATTATGGAACATTCTGGTCATGGTTAGAGCTCAATCTAGCGCTTATTTTAGGTTTGAGTGCAATATCAACCCTGATTGCCTTTTCGGTCTATCGAGTAAGAAAAGACTACGAAAAATCGACAAGACTAAAGGAACAAGTAAAACTTCTATCCACAGCCTTACACCAATCTCCAGTTTCTGTACTCATCACAAATGCAGAGCGTTCCATCCGCTATATAAACCCTGCATTTACACGCGTTTTTGGATATGAATTTGATGAAGTAGTAAATCAAAATCCGCGTTTACTTAGAAGTAACGAAACAGAGGCATCCGTTTATCAAGAAATGTGGGGCAATTTAAGTAAAGGGGATTCCTGGTTAGGAGAATTTATTAATAAAACCAAAAACGGCAAACGGGTTTACGTCACAGCCAGTATTTCACCAGTCCTTAATGAAACAGGTGAGTTAACTCATTATATCGGGGTCTTGTTTGATACAACCAGCAGCAAAGAAAATGAAAAGCAGTTACGTTTAGCTGCGACCGTTTTTAACTCCGCGACTGAGGCCGTCATGGTTACAGACGCAGAAAATAAAATTTTAACCGTAAATAACGCTTTTACAGATATCACAGGACATAAACAAAATGATGTGATTGGATTAAATCCATCCATTCTTAATTCTGGTCATCAAGATCAAGCCTTTTACGTCGACATGTATAAAAGCTTAAATGAGAAAGGTTTTTGGGGTGGTGAGATCTGGAACCGCCGCAAGAGCGGAGAAGTCTATCCAGAATGGTTAACGATTACGAGTTTATATGACAGTGACGGAAATTTAGAAGGATATGTCTCATTGTTCAGCGACATCACCAAACGCAAACAAGATGAAGAACATATCATTCGACAAGCGAATTTCGATTCTCTGACAGGGTTGGCAAATCGTAACTTATTTGCCGACCGTTTCTCTCGCGCAATTGACAGGGCCGAACGCGAGGATCATCAAGTTGCCTTACTCTTCATCGATCTTGATCGTTTTAAAAATGTAAATGACACCCTTGGTCATGCCGTCGGTGATTTACTATTGCAACGTGTCACCAAGCGCTTATTGGGCGAATTACGGAAAACCGACACAGCTGCGCGTTTGGGTGGGGATGAATTTGCCGCAATCCTTCCAAACATCGTCAACATGTATAATCTGGAAAGAATCGTGAAACGAATTCTAAAAAGCTTATCTACACCATATAACATAGATGGACATGAAATCTTTATCTCCGCAAGTATCGGTATAACACTCTATCCGGATGATGCTGCAGCTACTACTGAGCTATTGCGTAATGCAGATAGCGCGATGTATATGGCAAAAGAAAAAGGACGTAATGCTTTCCACTATTATACCCGTGAGTTATCCGAACAGGCAGAGAAAAGACATCAGCTAGAAGCCGCACTTCATCATGGTTTGGAAAATGATGAATTTCGTGTTTACTATTGACCTATTACGGATATTAGTAACAACCATACAGCAAGTGCGGAAGCATTAGTAAGATGGGAGCATCCAGAACTTGGCTTCATCCCCCCGGACGAGTTTATCCCATTAGCCGAAGAAATCGGTCTCATTGTCCCAATGGGAGAGCTAATTTTACGTAAAGCCTGCATTCAAGCTGTGAGATGGATAGAAGAGCTTGGAGCAAATGCGCCTAGTGTGGCCGTCAATATGTCCAGCTTCCAATTCCAGCGTCAACATATCCCAACACTTGTTAAGGAAATTTTGATTAATACTGGATTACCTGCACATAAGTTAATCTTGGAAATCACTGAACGTCTACTCATCGTAGACACAGATGAAATTTTGCGGCAGCTTCAAGAAATTCGTGAATTAGGTGTTGGCTTGTCCATCGACGATTTTGGGACTGGATATTCATCTTTAAGTTACTTAAAGAAATTCCCAATTACCAAGCTAAAAATTGATAAAGCCTTCATTCAAGATATGGAAACTGATGAAGAAAACATGGCTTTGGTCGATTCGATTCTAAATATGGCAAAGAGCTTAAAGCTCGAAGTTGTTGCCGAAGGTGTGGAAACACAGGAACAAGAAGATATTCTTAGAGAAAGGGGATGTGATTTTGCGCAAGGATACCTGCATAGCCGTCCTCTTTATCGCAAAGATTTTATAGATTACTTAATCAATCAGAACTAACAAGAAGCCCACATAAACATTATGAGGGCTTCTTATAACTGCAGTTAAATTGATAAAGCATGCTCCAACGATTTCGCAAATGATCTTGCTGCCATCACTCGATAAGTCATATCACCATTAGATTGATTAGCTTCGCGACTAAATATAACGCCGACATGTTCCATAACTGTACGCGCCACCGATCCAACTTCGAAATGATCAGGATGAATATCTAGCATTGATAAACGTTCAAATTTCCCAATCACATTAGGACCGGACGCTTCCACATTTACCCAGCTATCCGTTTGATCCGTCATAGCTGCCAAAGAGGCGTTATATTTCAGAAAATCTGTGAGCTCCTGGGTTTTCTCCTCTGCTACTTCAAGAAAGAACTGATCTTTCGCAACACAATAAATGGATGCAGAATTTGAAGATGCTTTTTTATTTACTTTGGGTAGACCGAGACCAAAACTATCTTTTAAAGCATTATTTAGTGCTTCTTCTTGTCCCGTTAACGGTGCGATGGAAATCATCCCTGCAAGAGAAACTTCTTTAAATGAAACCCCATCCTTTTCCAAAGAAAAGCCATTTAGAGGTGTTTGTGCATTAAGTATATACTCAGTCACGAAGACGGCTCCCTTCTGGATCAACAAAATGAGGACTAACAATCTCAACAAGAGTTTCAGTCTTGCTCAACAGATCAACAGCCCGTACGCGTTCACCCATACGGCTATCTCCTGATTTGATATATCCTAGGCCAATAAAACTCTCTAAGTTAGGTGAATAACATACAGAGGTCATCCAACCTTGATCGTTTTCCTGAACATTATTTTTATCAACGCCGATAAAATGGCTTCCTGCTAATAACTCCTGATTTGGCGAAACAGATTTAAAGCCAACAAGTTTTAAAGCATCTTCTCGCACTAGATTTTCTCGTTGATAGAGAACATTTCCTATAAAATCTTTTTTGCGAGATACCATACGATCCATACCAAGATTTAAAGCGGTGGATTGACCATTAAGTTCATTGCCTGTGGCATGACCTTTTTCAATCCGTAAAACGTTCAAAGCCTCGGTACCATAAGGCGTAATATTAAACTCCTTACCAGCATCCATAAGCACACGTACAAGGCTATCCCCATATCTGGCTGGCACCGCGATTTCATATGCTAATTCGCCAGAGAAAGAGATACGGAACAAACGTGCCTTAATGCCGCCACATACAGTGATATCGCCGCATGCCATGAATGGAAAGGCGTCATTGGAAATATCACATTCCTTATCAACGATCTTTTCCAAGACTTTTCTAGAATTAGGGCCAGCCACTGCAAATTGCGCATATTGTTCTGTCGCTGAAATCAGTTGAACATCCAAATCAGGCCATAAGCATTGTTTACAGAATTCCATATGACGAAATACGCCCACGGCATTGGCTGTAGTTGTGGTCATTAAGAAATGATTTTCAGCCAATCTGGCAGTTGTCCCATCATCCATCACCATGCCATCTTCGCGAAGCATGATACCGTAACGCGTCTTACCAACAGGCAATTTTACAAAGCCATTGGCATAAATACGATTCAAGAATTCAGCTGTATCACTTCCTTGGACATCAATCTTACCTAGCGTAGATACATCACAAAGCCCGACAGATTCACGAACCGCTTTTGCTTCACGATTAACCGATTCCCGCCAATGGGTTTCACCGTCTTTAGGATACCATTGCGCGCGCAACCATGCGCCAGCCTCAACAAAAACCGCTCCTTGTTCTTCGGCCCATTGATGAGAAGGTGTCAAACGCGTCGGTCGGAACTCCTTACCGCGACTACGGCCCGCCAGAGCTGATAAGGATACAGGACTATATGGTGGACGGAACATTGTTGTTCCGACCTCAGGAATAGTTTTTCCCGAAGCTTCTGCCATGATGGCCAATCCAAGCATATTGGAAGTTTTGCCTTGGTCCGTAGCCATGCCTAATGTTGTGTAACGCTTTAGATGCTCCACCGCACGAAACCCTTCTTGATGAGAAAGTTTCACATCTTTGGCAGTCACATCATTTTGTAGATCGACCCAAGCCCGTTTTTTACTTTCCTTCACATGCCAGAAAGCCGAGGTAGCGAAAGTTTCGTCTTCTGCTTTTGGTACAGATAAATCGGATGGCTTCGCGCCTAATTCTTCAATAACCTTATTTGCAATATTTAAACCTTCATTCAAACATGCGCTTAAAGTCATCGTGCCGTTGGCAGAACCAACCACAGACATGCCCACTGGTAGATCGCCGCCGGGTAAAAATGCCGCTAGATCTTCATTCCACGCGGGGCGGCCACGTTGATGGCAGGTCAGATGAACGGCTGGCGACCAACCGCCGGATACAGCCAGACCATCTGTTTTTATGGTTCGACCATTAGTCAACGTGATTGAGTTTAAGCCATGACGACCTTTCGTATCCATTACCGCCGTATTCATAATAGTTTCCACACCCGAAGGCGCAGTTTGACTTGTCGAAGATCGACTATCAATAATGGCTGCGACATTTACCCCTTTGGCATGAAGATCACGTGTTGTTTGCCATCCATCATCATTGTTGGTGAAGACGGAAATATTTTGCCCCAACGCAACCCCGTAACGATTAGCATATGCACGCGCTGCGCCCGCCATCATAATACCCGGACGATCGTTATTCCCAAAGGCGATAGAACGTTCAATAGCACCAGCAGCTAAGATGCTACGCTTAGAATAAATACGCCACAAGATTTGCCTTACGTCACCAGAACCTTCCTTTTTGTGATCGCTAACACGTTCAAGCGCCCCAAAGATACCATGGTCAAATGCGCCATAAACAGTTGTGCGCGAAAGAAGGCGTACATTTTTCATGCCTTCTAGTTCTGATAAAACCTCTTCAGCCCAAACATGCCCTGCCTTGCCATCGACTTCCTGAGTTTCCGCATTTAAACGACCACCCATTCTAAAATCTTCATCCGTCAAGATCACATGTAAGCCTGCACGACCAGCTGCTAATGCTGCCATTAAACCACTTGGTCCAGAACCGATCATTAAAAGATCACAATGTAAAAAACCTTTGTCATAAGCATCCGGATCTTCCAGCATGGACAACTCACCAAGTCCTGCTGCTTTACGAATAATTGGCTCATACAGCTTTTCCCAAAAAACAGCAGGCCACATAAAGGTTTTGTAATAAAAGCCTGCCGATAGGAAAGGTGACATCAGGTCATTAATTGCCATTAAATCATGTTTTAAACAGCCACGGTAATTCTGTCCTTTTGCAACCAACCCTTCATACAACTCAGTCACTGTGGCTCTGACATTAGGTTCCTGATAAGCCCCTTCACGTAAAGTCACCAGTGCATTTGGTTCTTCTGATCCTGCAGAGAAAACACCACGTGGGCGATGATATTTAAAACTACGTGCAAGAACCCGCTCCCCATTGGCGAGTAATGCAGACGCCAGCGTGTCGCCCTCATAGCCTTCATAGGCTTTACCTTCAAAACGAAAGTTCAGCTTCTTATCGCGATTTACAACACCGCCTTTAATGCGAAAATCTTTGGTCATCGGCTTCGTCCTTCGGCTTTCGCAACATCACTTGCCAATTCAACTTTTTCAATCTCATGTGTCAGTGTATTTCGTGTCACAACTAACCAACTACGGTCACCTTGTTCATGGAACCATAATTCCCGATGTGAACCGGCTGGATTGTCCCTTAGATAGGTATAGTCATGAAACTGATCTATGGCGTCTTCTGCCTGCCAGTGAGGGCGATGGATCATGCTAGCATCACCTAGATAGGTAAATTCCTGTGCATCACGTGGCCCTAAAAGAGGATGGTTAATAATCATGTCCTATTCCTCCTTTAATGCAAATTCGGCTGGGCGCCGACGCCCTTTTCATCAATGATATGACCCGTTTTAAAACGGTCTAATCGATAAGCTGTCGCGACCTTATGCGGTTCATCCTTTGACAACAAATGTGCAAAACAATAGCCGGATGCAGGTGTGGCCTTAAAGCCGCCATAACACCAACCTGCATTCAAATAGAGCCCTTCAATATGAGTCTTATCAATGAATGGTGATCCATCCATAGACATGTCCATTATTCCGCCCCAGCTTCGTAATAACTTTGCGCGACCAATCATTGGCATTAAGGCAATCCCGCCCTCACAAACATCTTCGATTACTGGCAAGTTTCCGCGTTGGGCATAGGTGTTATAGCCATCAATATCCCCCCCAAAAACCAAACCACCTTTATCTGATTGGCTGACGTAAAAATGTCCGGCACCAAAAGTAATCACGCCCGGGATTGTTGGCTTGAGGCCTTCAGATACAAAAGCCTGTAATACGTGGCTTTCAATCGGTAACCTCATACCTGCCTTTTCCATCACACGACCAGATGACCCGGCCACAGCAACGCCGACCTTTTTTGCATTGATAGTACCACGAGACGTTTCTACGCCTTTGCAAACGCCGTTTTCAATCACAAAACCTGTTACGTCACAGTTTTGAACCAAATCCACACCGCGCATGTCTGCACCACGTGCATAGCCCCAAGCCACGCCATCATGACGTGCTGTACCGGCACGACGTTGAAGCAAGCCCCCTTTGATAGGGAAACGTGCATCATCAAAATTCAGGAAAGGACACATCTCACGAATTTGCTCATTCGTCAGCAATTCCGCATCTGCGCCCATAAGTAACATGGCATTACCACGTCGACGGAAAGCATCTCGTTGACCATCCGTATGACAAAGGTTCAAGATCCCACGTTGAGACATCATGGCATTATAGTTGAAATCCTGTTCCAGGTTTTCCCATAATTTCATGGAAAACTCATAGAAAGGTTCATTGCCTTCCAACATATAGTTGGAACGTACAATCGTAGTATTTCGACCAATATTACCGGAACCAAGCCAGCCTTTTTCAAGAACAGCTATTTTCTTCTCACCAAATTCCTTTGCCAGATAATAAGCGGTCGCCAAACCATGACCGCCGCCACCGACAATAATGATGTCATATTCGGATTGAGGCTCTGGATCACGCCAAACTGGCTTCCATCCTTTATTTCCGCGTAATGCTTCTCGTATGACCGAAAAACCTGAATATCGCATTTTTACATTCCTAAATTAACGATCTGCCTCACAATAATCTGCAAAACAGAAATACTTGTGGAATTAAATTCTAGTCGAACCAACAATTCAATTGAAATAAACTGTACCTAATTTCTGTTTAACTGAAGTAAAACTCAATTCTTACCTTCTAGTAAAAACTTCCTTCTCGGAAAATTAATTAATTAGCATCAAATCTAAGAAAAGGCCCCGAACTATTCAGGGCCAAAACTTAAACCCAAAGACTAGCTCCAAGGGAATGGCGAATTACTTACTGGATGAAGCTTTCCTGCCTCATAACGACTTAAGCGGAATGGCTCCAACAAGGATGTCTTTTCACCCAATACTTCGCGGGCGATCAATTCACCAACACCAATCATTTTATATCCATGATTGGAATCTGCGATGAATGTCACATTTTCACGGAATTTATCGAACACAGGGAAGCTATCCGGCGTGAAACATCCTAAACCACCTGAGGGTTCATTACGATATTTAACAACCTGCCCCTCAAAACGTTTCTGACAGAATGCCAAAGCAGATGTCCAGAAATGCGCAAAATTGTCATCTACAATGAATTCTGGCGAGTCCGGGCCATAAGGGTCAATTTCAATTTTATCGGCTGGTGTTTTCACCTCATATGGCATCGCACCACCTTGCACACCATTGAAATGGAAATCAGGTTTGTAATAGATACCCCACATTTTATCCGTAATGACAGAGCCATCAACGTCAGAGATCAACGGTTCATCTGTATCCACGTGAATAACTGGTGGCATCTTGCCATCATTATCCATTAAGAAATCAGGCTCAACACCCAATACGCCCTCTTCAAGCGCCCAGTAACGCCACATATCAATATCTTTATGAATTGTACCGTCCTGAGCCTTGATATTTACGGATTTTGGTAATTCCAGCATATCCCAGAATGTTTTTGCCCATGGCCCTGCACCAATAATAACTTCGTCACATTCGATTGTGCCTTTATCTGTCACAACGCCTTTAATTGCGGAAGAGCCATTATCAGAATCGAAACCAGTTACCGTCACGCCAGTGATGATGCGAACGCCATTGCCTTCAGCTTTTTCAGCTAAGCCATAAATCGCTTTCGTATTATTTGCATACCCACCTTTTTTCTCATGCAAGATGTTAGTGATGCCTTTAGCCTGCCAATCGCTGAAGATATTCTTCATATAAGACATGCATTCATCTTTACCTTCGATGAAGTCAGATTCATAACCGATATCTTGCTGCTGACGATGGATTTCTGCACAATCTTCATGCATGGATTCAGGGCTAATTTGCATATAGCCAACAGCGTTATAAGAAAATGCCTCTGCATTTTCTTCCCAGACATTTACAGAATGCGCCATCAATTCGCGCATTGCTGGTTGGAAATAGTTGTTACGCACCACACCACAAGCAATACCAGAAGCACCTGCCGCAATACCACTTTTATCAAGAACAACGATATCTTCGCCGCTGCCTTTGCCAGATGCTTTTAGTTTTTCAGCCAAATGCCAGGCTGTAGAAAGACCGTGAATACCCGCACCGATAATCACATATTTGGAACTTGTCGGCATTGCCATAATTGTTATTTCCTTAAGTTTTACATTCATTAATCTATGTAAAACTTAAGGATATGCGCACAGCTTCACCACAACATTTCAGACATATAAAGAAAACTATCGGACATCATTCTATACGATATTCGCGTGGGGAAACTTTCCAGATTTTTTTGAAATTCTTGGCTAAGTGAGAACTTGAGGCAAAACCGCAAGCAATAGAAACTTCATCAATAGACATCGTTGTTTGTCGCAACAGTTTCGCTGCGCGGCGGATACGAAGCTCCATATAAAACTGTATGGGGCTATCCCCAACATATTGATGGAAAATCCGCCCGAGTTGTCTTACGGAAATGCCTTCCTCATCTGCCAAAACTTGAATAGATAGTGGATTTTCCAGATGACGCTCCATCTTATCAATCACATTTCCTATATGTGGATTGGCTGCCGCAAATTTATATGATGGATTCATACGCTGGCGACTGCCTTCTGACCGAATATCGGCTACCACTGAGTTTTCAGCGATTTCAAGACTTAAATGGCGCCCATGATCCATCTCCACCAATTTGAGAAACAAGTCAAATGCAGCAGAACCACCTGCACAAGAAAAACGTTCCCGGTCTATTTCATAAATTTGTCGGGTTACTTCTAAATCCGGGTTTTGTTCCACATATCCATCATGGCATTCCCAGTGAATCGTGGATCTATAACCATCAAAAACCCCCGCCTTCGCGGCTAGATATGATCCATCAGAAATTGCCCCAGCCATAAAGGACTGCCTTGTCTGATGCCTGACAAAATTCAATGTGATTTCATCGGATAAATGTTCCGATCCATCTCCGCCACAGATGATAAAACGATCCAGTTTCTGATCTTTATCGATTTTACTTATCGCAATAGTGAAAAGTTCCACACCACCGGAAGAGGCGAATAAACCACCATGATTTGAGACCAGTTCCCAAGAATATAAATCAGAATTTGCTTTTTTATTAGCCACCCTTAAAGCTTCCACCGCCGACGTTAAAGCCAATAATGAATAATTAGGCAAAAGATAAAATCGGCAATGTGTCTGCTTCATAATACTATCTTTGTAATAATAAAGACTTAGGTGCGTCTACTTCTTTTGCGTTAAACCGTAACCCAAACCCATATCTTTCTTTAGTGATATTTTCTACATAATGAAAAGGGCGATCCATGCCCAAATAATTTGCTCCACGCATCATAATCATCACACCCGATCGCGCTGGCAGTAAAATACTATTCTGCTTATCACGATCATCACAAATGTAAAAATCTGCACTTCCTGTAAGGGTCAAAATTGCGACTACACCTTCAAAGCATTTATGATCCTTATGAGGTGAAATCCCGGTGGACCCTTCCTCATAAATTAACATAGCCCGGTCATTAAAATGATAAGGGAGTCGAACCGGACATTCAGTTAATTCAGCGAATGCCTCATTTAACTGGCGTTCAAAAGCAGCAGAAAATTCGTCAAGACGTGTTTCATCAGGAAAATTCAATGATATTTTAAAATCCTGAGTAACCGCTTTCTCACCAGCACCAATGGTATTCAAACAACTACGAAAAGATAGTTTACGTGCTTCTTCTAATAATAACGCACACCCTTCTTCATCCAGAACAGATAAGGCACCGGCCCCTTTTTCCGCCACATCACGAAGCGCATTGAGCATCTCTTCATGTGTTGATTTTAATAATCCTTGATCAAAGATATTATCCGGAAAACGAAGGGAGTAATATTGTTCTTGCCCGATTTCCATTGCTAAATTCCTTAATATTTTTTTTA
>NZ_SMMC01000097.1 GCF_009711445.1 Curvivirga aplysinae
ATGTTTCATGTCGCCCATACGCAAATTCTTGATATTTTCTTCCTCATGGTTTACCAAAGCTACAACTTTTCGCTTCTGGGTTTACAAAGCCGAAACCCGACGAAGTTTTCCCAACCCGTTCCATACTCACTTATGGTAACAATTTTCGGAAGGAATTAATCATGGCTCGCAATAAAATTGCATTGGTAGGCGCAGGTAACATTGGCGGCACATTGGCTCATCTTGCTGGTTTGAAAGAACTCGGCGATGTTGTATTGTTCGATATCGCAGAAGGTATTCCACAGGGTAAAGCACTGGATTTGGCGGAATCTTCCCCTGTTGAAGGTTTTGATGCACGTATGACAGGCGCAAATGACTATGCAGAAATAAAAGATGCAGATGTTGTGATTGTAACCGCAGGTGTTGCGCGTAAACCAGGCATGAGCCGTGATGACCTCATCGGTATCAACACCAATGTGATGAAGTCCGTTGGTGAGGGCATCAAAAACAACTGTCCAAACGCATTTGTCATTTGTATCACAAATCCACTAGACGTTATGGTTGGTGTTTTACAAAAAGCATCTGGCCTTCCAACAAACAAAGTTGTCGGTATGGCTGGTGTCCTTGATTCCGCACGTTTCCGTTACTTCTTAGCTGAAGAATTCAATGTTTCCGTTGAAGATGTAACCGCATTTGTATTGGGCGGTCATGGCGACACAATGGTGCCATTAACACGCTATTCAGCCGTAGCTGGTATTCCGGTGCCTGATTTGATTGAAATGGGTTGGTCTACACAGGAAAAAATCGACGAAATCGTACAACGCACCCGTGATGGTGGAGCTGAAATCGTTGGCCTATTGAAAACCGGTTCTGCATTCTATGCCCCTGCATCATCCGCGATTGAAATGGCAGATGCTTATTTGAAAGACAAACGTAAACTTCTTCCATGTGCGGCACATTGCTCCGGTGAATATGGTCTGGATGACCTTTATGTTGGCGTGCCATGCATCATCGGTGAAAATGGTGTTGAGAAGATTGTTGAAATTAAAATGAATGATGACGAACGTGCAATGTTCGACAATTCTGTTCAGGCTGTAAAAGATTTGAACGCGGTTGTTGATGGCATGGAAGGATAAAAAATTGAAAAATTGACGGAAATTTTCGTCAAAGAGTCGATTTTTTCATTTTAAAATAAAATTTGAAAAGCGGGGCGGATTGTCCCGCTTTTTTTGTTTCTACCCGAAATTTAGCGTTTTGTGATCACATTCACCACAAAAATCAGCATTTTTTAGGTGCGTAGCAGCAAAAATTTTAATTTGGGCGGTTGCGAACTGAATTTTTGCTGTTAAATTAAGGAACTGCGACGGTTGAATTGTCTGAATGCGACTTTTCGTAATTTTATGAACGATCATTCATAAATTCAACTATCGAGTAAATAACAAATTTCACCACGGCCCTAACAGGGGTTTTCGAAATTCAAGAGACGAAATTGGTATCTCCAGTTTCAAATCTGATAAGAAAATTCAAACAGGGTCAACCGGGAGGGAAACCGGAGAACCATGAACATTCACGAGTATCAGGCAAAAGAATTGCTTCGTAAGTTCGGTGTTGCTGTGCCAAATGGTAAGGTTGCATACACTGTCGATGAAGCTGTTCAAGCTGCGAACGAACTGGGCGGCCCAATTTGGGTTGTTAAATCACAAATTCACGCTGGTGGCCGCGGCGCAGGCCGTTTCAAAGGAGGCGATCCTGACCAAGGTGGTGTGCGACTTGCGAAATCTGTAGAAGATGTACGCGAAAACGCAAAAGCTATGCTGGGCCAAACTTTGGTAACAAAGCAAACAGGCCCGAGCGGTAAAGAAGTAAAACGTCTTTACATCGAAGATGGCTGCGACATTCAAACAGAAATGTATCTATCCTTGTTGCTAGACCGCGCTACAAGTCGTGTTTTGATCATGGCCTCCACAGAAGGCGGAATGGATATTGAAGATGTTGCTGAAGCAACACCTGAAAAAATCATCAAAACAACTATCGATCCAGCATCAGGCATTTCCGGTTTCCATTGTCGTAAAATTGCATTCGGCCTTGGCCTTGAAGGCAATCAGATCAAATCTTGCACCAAGTTCTTGATGGCGATGTATAAAGCTTTTGTTGAACTTGATGCTGATATGGTTGAAATCAATCCATTAGTAATTACAGGCGCAGGCGAAGTGATCGCCTTGGACGCAAAAATGGGTTTTGACGATAACGCTTTATTCCGTCATGGCGATATCTCCGATATGCGTGACGAAGATGAAGAAGATCCCGCTGAGTTGGAAGCGGCAAAACATGAGTTAAACTATATCAAACTGGATGGTGCGATTGGTTGTATGGTGAATGGTGCCGGCCTTGCGATGGCAACAATGGACATCATCAAACTCAAAGGCGGTGAGCCTGCTAACTTCCTAGACGTTGGCGGTGGTGCAACAACAGAACGTGTAACCAAAGCATTTAAGATCATTTTGTCCGACACAAATGTAGAAGGCATTTTGGTTAACATCTTTGGCGGCATCATGCGTTGTGATGTGATTGCCGAAGGCGTTGTTGCGGCTGCACGTGAAATCAGCCTGCATGTGCCACTTGTTGTACGTCTTGAAGGTACAAATGTGGAGCGCGGCAAAGAAATCATGGCTGAAAGTGGTTTGCCAATCATTTCCGCTGATAATCTGGAAGACGCAGCAGAAAAAATTGTTGCAGCAGTGAAGGAGGCAAGCTAATGGCCGTTCTTATTGATCGTAATACAAAGGTCATTTGTCAGGGTTTCACTGGTGCCCAAGGTACCTTTCACTCTGAGCAAGCCATTGCATATGGCACACAAATGGTTGGTGGCGTAACACCCGGCAAAGGTGGCGGCACACATTTGGACTTACCTGTTTTCAATACTGTTGCCGAAGCAAAAGATCGCACAGATGCAAATGCGACTGTCATCTATGTACCGCCTCCCTTCGCGGCGGATGCAATCCTAGAAGCAATCGATGCTGAAATGGAATTAGCTGTCTGTATTACAGAAGGTATTCCTGTACAGGATATGGTTAAGGTGAAACGTGCCTTGCATGGTTCCAAGACTCGTCTTGTAGGCCCAAACTGCCCAGGCGTGATCACACCTAACCAATGTAAAATCGGTATTATGCCAGGTCACATTCATCAGCCAGGTAAAATCGGCGTTGTATCCCGTTCTGGTACATTGACATATGAAGCTGTTGGTCAAACAACGGCTGTTGGCCTTGGTCAAACAACATGTATCGGTATTGGTGGTGACCCAGTAAACGGCACGAACTTTATCGATTGTTTGGAAATGTTCCTTGACGACGATGAGACCGAAGGCATCATCATGATTGGTGAAATTGGTGGCACAGCAGAAGAAGAAGCGGCGGAATTCATCAAATCTTCTAAAGTTAAAAAGCCAATGGTTGGCTTCATTGCAGGTGTAACAGCGCCTCCAGGTAAACGTATGGGCCATGCCGGCGCGATTATCTCTGGTGGTCAAGGTACTGCGGAATCTAAAATCGAAGCAATGAAATCTGCTGGTATCAATGTGGCGGCGAGCCCGTCCGCATTGGGCTCCACAATGTTGGAGACCATGAAAGGTTAAAAATAATGAGGGGGAAGCTAAATAAAGCTTCCCCTTCTTATTTTAAATCTGGAGTACCTCTTGTTTTCAGGAGATGCTTTAAACAATAAGGTCTAGGAAATAATTTTTAGGCCCAATGAGAAGAACGGATAGAACCGTTTCATAGACCGGAACCGCCGATAGGGAATTCCAAATTTCCGATTAGGATTTAAGGACTATCCTTCCTCATGACGGCCGACCTATGATCTGCGTCTATCCTACGTTTTGACGGTTAAGGAGATGCGCTCATGGCGTATTTAGGCGATACATCCCCTCTGTTTCAGGCTAATGAAATTTATATTGAGGAAATGTATAAGCGTTATCAAGCGGACCCCGCTGCGGTAGATGAGAGCTGGGTGGCTTTTTTTGACGGGTTAGATGAAGAGATTGACGATCTTGTCACCCGTGATCTTGGCCCAAGTTGGCAAAAAAGAGATACTAAAGTCGTCGGTGGACGAACCGATGCAGGAACTTCACTTTCAGATGCATTGATGGAAAAAGATACAGCATCTGGAAATGCAACTCTTGATGCCCTGATGTCTCAGCTGAAAAATATTTCTGCAGGCCCAGCAGCGCCAGCAGGACAAATCAGGCAAGCAACCCTTGATTCCATTCGCGCATTAATGTTGATCCGCGCCTATCGTATGCGTGGTCATCTACATGCGACATTGGATCCTCTTGATCTAACAGATCGTGGTGAGCATCCAGAATTAAGTCCAGCTTCTTATGGCTTTGGAGATGAAGATTGGGATCATTCGATTTTCATCAATTATGTGTTAGGCTTGGAAACCGCGACTTTACGTGAAATCGTAAGTATTTGTGAGCAAACTTATTGCGGCAATATTGGCGTTGAATTCCTACATATTCAGGATCCAGAGGAAAAAGCATGGATTCAGGAACGCATGGAATCCACATTAAACCGCAAAGATTTTACTGATCTGGGTCGACGCACCATTTTGGATCGCCTCACGCAGGCAGATGTTTTCGAAACTTTCCTTGATAAAAAATATCGTGGCACAAAACGTTTTGGTCTTGATGGTGGTGAGGCGTTAGTACCGTTGATGGAGCAAATCTTCAAATGTGGTACAGAAGTTGGTTTGGAAGAAGTCGTTCTGGGCATGGCCCATCGCGGTCGCCTGAATGTCCTTGCCAATATCATGCATAAGCCCTATCGCGCGATCTTTAATGAATTTGCAGGTGGCAGTGCCAACCCAGAAGATGTTCAAGGTTCTGGCGATGTGAAATATCATTTAGGTACATCTGCCGATCGCGAGTTTGACGGTAAGAAAATTCACCTATCCTTAACTGCTAATCCAAGTCATTTGGAAGCTGTGAATACAGTTGTGTTAGGTAAGGTACGTGCAAAACAGGACCAACGTGGTGATGCAGATCATTCCAAAGTAATGGGCTTGTTGCTTCACGGAGATGCTGCTTTTATTGGTCAGGGTATCGTTGCTGAAACCTTCTTGCTATCTCAAATTAATGGATACAAGACAGGCGGCACAATTCACATCGCAACCAATAACCAAATTGGTTTTACCACGTCTCCGCGTTATTCACGTTCTTCACCATATTGTTCTGATATGGCGAAAACAGTCGATGCGCCCGTATTCCATGTGAATGGCGATGATCCAGAAGCATGTATCCATGTGGCGCGCATGGCGATGGAATATCGTCAACGTTTCAAAAAAGACGTTGTGATTGATATGTGGTGTTATCGCCGCCATGGTCATAATGAAGGGGATGAGCCTAAATTCACCCAGCCATTGATGTATGATCGAATTGGTACACATCCACGTACACAGGAAATCTATGCCAAACGTCTGGAAGATGCGGGCGTGATCCAACCAGGTGAAGGTAAAGCGATTGTTGATAAACATCTCTCAGAACTGGAAGCTGAATTTGAATCTGCAAAAGCATATAAGCCAAACAAAGCCGATTGGTTTGAGGGCAAATGGGCAGGTTTAGGTCTGGCTGCTGGAGATGCACGTCGTGGTGAAACTTCTGTAGAAGAAAACCTGTTGAAAGAAGTAGGGCAAGCTCTTACGAGCTATCCGCAAAATTTCAATGTCCATTCGAAAATCGTACGCCAGTTAAAAGCCAAGCAGAAAATGTTTGATTCTGGCGAGGGCATTGATTGGGGAACCGCAGAAGCTTTAGCGTTCGGTACATTATTATGTGAATCCACCACCATTCGCCTTTCAGGTGAGGATTGTAAACGTGGCACTTTCTCACATCGTCATTCGGTATTGATCGATCAAAAAGACGAAAGCGAATATATCCCCTTAAATAATATCCGTACGGGTCAGGCACGTTATGAAGTGATCGATAGTCCATTGTCCGAATTTGGATTACTTGGCTATGAATATGGATATGCATCAGCAGAACCACATTCTTTAGTGATCTGGGAAGCGCAATTTGGTGACTTCGCCAATGGCGCACAGGTGATCATTGATCAATTTGTTGCCTCTGGTGAAAGCAAATGGTTGCGTATGTGCGGTTTGGTTATGTTGTTACCACATGGCTTTGAAGGCCAAGGACCAGAACACAGTTCTGCGCGTCTTGAACGTTACCTTCAACTTTCAGCCGAAGATAACTGGCAGATTTGTAATATTACATCCCCTGCCAACTATTTCCACGCATTGCGTCGTCAGGTACGTCGTGATTTCCGCAAACCTTTGATCGTAATGAGCCCTAAATCCTTGTTACGTCACAAACGCTGCGTCAGTAAACTTTCTGAATTTTCCGAACAGGCAACTTTCCACCGTGTTTTATGGGATGATGCACAATTTGCGAATACATTAGCGGCTGATAAGGATATCAAACGTGTCGTTCTATGTTCAGGTAAGGTTTATTACGATCTAGCCGAAGCACGTGATGAAGCAGGTATCAAAGATGTTTACATCATGCGTCTTGAACAACTTTATCCATTCCCGGATTCAGCCCTTGAAACTGAGTTAAGTCGCTTCCTGAATGCAGAAGTTGTCTGGTGTCAGGAAGAACCTGAAAATAACGGCGCATGGTTCTTTGTGGATCGCCGTCTTGAAAAAGTTATCGGTGCTTCTGGAAATAAAGTTTGTAGCCGCCCGCGTTATGTTGGTCGCGCTGAAGCAGCCTCCCCTGCAACAGGTAGTGGTGGTCGACATAAGATCGAACAAGAAACATTGGTTAAAGAAGCAATTACGCTGAGTTAATTCACACAGGAAGTGATGGGTGCCTCCATCATTTCCTGCTCAAAATGAGAGCTTAAAAGAAGAAGCTCAAACAGGAGCAAAAAATATGGCAAAAGATATTGTAGTCCCAACTTTGGGTGAATCCGTTTCCGAAGCAACTGTTAACAGTTGGATGAAGAATGTGGGCGAAGCTGTTGCAGTTGATGACCCAATTGTTGAACTTGAAACTGACAAGGTTACTGTCGAAGTCCCTTCCCCAGTGGCAGGTGTTATCACAGAAATTGTTGTTGAAGAAGGCACCGATGTCGAAGTTGGCGCTTTGTTATGTCGTATCGAAGAAGGTGCAGAGGCAACTGCCACTTCTTCAGAGGCACCTGCTAAGGAAGCTCCAAAAGAAGCAGCACCTGCAGCGGCACCTGCACCCGCAGCAGAACGCAATGAAACATTATCCCCGGCTGTTGCAAAGATGGCTGCGGAAAACAATGTGGATGCCTCCCAAGCCCCTGCTACGGGTCCAAAAGGTAATGTCACAAAAGAAGATGTTCAAAACTACTTGTCCGGCAATGCAGCAGCCGCTCCTGCAGCATCTGCAGCGGCACCAGCATCTTCTGCAGTTCCAGCAGCACAAACATTTGCACCAGCGCCAGAGCGTCCTATGGATCCACGCGGTGAAGAACGCGTGAAACTTTCCAAGCTTCGCAAAGTCATTGCCACACGTTTGAAAGAAGCACAAAACACAGCAGCGATGTTGACTACTTTCAACGAAATTGACATGACAGCGTTGATGGATTTGCGTAACGAATACAAAGAATCCTTCCAAAAGAAACATGATGTAAAACTTGGTTTTATGAGTTTCTTTGTAAAAGCAGCAGTAACCGCATTGAAAGAACTACCGGCTGTGAATGCAGAGATCTATGGGGATCAGGTAATCTACAAAAACTACTATGACATTGGTATTGCCGTTGGCACACCACAAGGTCTGGTTGTTCCTGTATTGCGTGATTGCGATAAGTTAAGTTTTGCTGAAATTGAAGCAGGTATCGCTGATTTTGGACGTCGTGCACGCGATGGCAAATTAACCATGGCAGAAATGCAGGGTGGTACATTCACCATTACCAATGGTGGTATCTTTGGTAGCTTGATGTCCACACCGATCTTAAACCCACCACAATCTGGTATTTTGGGTATGCACAAGATTCAGAAACGTCCGATCTGTGATGATCAGGGCAACATTACCGTTGGGAATATGATGTATGTGGCGCATTCCTATGACCACCGTATCATTGATGGTCGCGAAGCAGTGACCTTCCTTGTACGTTTGAAAGAGTGCATTGAAGATCCACAACGCCTATTGATCGATGTCTAATATTATTTGAGAATAGCGAAAAAGGCGAAGCATCTTCTTGCTTCGCCTTTTTATTTAAAACCCATTGGCATTCTCATAGTTCAGCTCTTTCATGGCTTCGATAAAACCATGCTCAGAATATAACTCCGTGAAGGCCTTATTCACTTTTACATATTCAGTTTTGTATTTCTTATGCATCACATGTAGATATGTAGTTCCATTATATACCTTTACCCCATATCCCTTCCCTAACTTTGCTCTGACATCGTCAAGTTCACTTGATAAAGAAGGGATGATGATTGCAGCCACACGACCACTTTGAAGCAATGCGACCAATTGATCCAAATATCTTGCTTTTATTAGACTTGCATCTAACTTTATGACCTCGTTATGCGCCATCTCATCAGCTCGAAACGCCGCCACAATTTTATTTTTAAAGGCGCGTGGATCGAAGTTTTCACCAATCACTTTCTGATCAAATATCAAATCAAAAGTTGAATAGCCAAGCGGAGTTCTCAGGCCTAAAACGAAATCTGAGTTTGCTGTTACATAATCTATTTTTGCCCAGCCTAAGGCTCCAATTTGACCCTCCCCAATATATCGAAGAGCTCGAGGTCGGGAAGTCACCTTGGTTTGATAACACACACCGGCTTTTTGATACGCTCGTTCAATCAAGCTCATCATATTTTTTATTTGATCCGATTCCTCAGCCCAATAGCCAATCGTAACACATCTCTGCGCCGATACAGGAAAAGTAAAAAATGCCCCCACCAATACAAAAAGAACAAACAATCGCATGATTAAGGTTCCCAAGTCCGAGAAATAGACTTCTCTAATATAAGTAAGTAAACAACATAAATGGCCATTTTGTCCACCTAGGAATTTCTTTATTTAATTGATAGCCCCTTTCCCTCAATTGACGAAGAAAGAACAATTGTTGAAATGCTCCGCCCAAGACCAGAGAAACGAGAAATAATGGTTTCCAGATGCTCAATATCACGCGCAATTACTTTGATAAAAAATGAATCCTCACCTGTCACATGATGGCATTCCAATATTTCAGACATATCTTGCGAGAGTCTGTGAACTTTTTGATATTGATCTTGTGGACATGTCACACGAATTATTGAGGTTAAATCCCATCCTAATTTTTTTCTATCAATTATAACTGTATATCCTCGGAGTATACCTTGATCTTCCAATCGACGAACACGATCAATCACAGTAGGAGTCGATGTGCCAGTTAACTTCGCTAGCGCATTAAAGGACTGACGAGAATCTCTTTGTAACGCATTTAA
>NZ_SMMC01000073.1 GCF_009711445.1 Curvivirga aplysinae
TGAATATAGGATGCGCGAAACTTTGCGAATTCCGTTTGACTATATAAGCACTTTAAGGCCCAAACAGCAGAACCACGTATTGTTGGTGAAGGGTCTTCCAACAGATTCTCAATTTTTGATGTGAAAGTCGGATTGCCGCTATTCCCAAGCGCGATTAAAACATTGCGAAGAAAACGTTCGCGACCAATGCGTTTGACTGGGCTTGCTGTGAAGAACTGTCGAAAAGAGGCATCATCCATATCAAGGAAATCAATTAAGCGTGGGCCTTTCAGTTCTGGACGTGGCCAAAAATCTGCTTCTTTGCTCCGCGAGGCAAACTTGTTCCAGGGGCATGCCGCAAGACAATCATCGCACCCATAAATCCTATTGCCCATAGGTTTGCGAAACTCTTCATCGATCATGCCTTGATGTTCAATAGTAAGATAAGAAATACAACGTTTAGCGTCCAATTTATAAGGGGCCGGAAAAGCATCGGTTGGACAGACAATTTGACAATCTTTGCAGGAGCCACAATGATCTTTTTCCGGTTCATCAGCAGGTAATTCCAATGTTGTGAATATTTCGCCTAAAAAAAGCCAGCTACCATAATCACGGGATACAATATTGGTATGTTTACCCTGCCACCCCAATGTGGATTGGGCGGCGATTGCTTTTTCCAATACAGGTGCGGTATCGACAAACACTTTGACATCGGTATCAGATTGCGTTGTGAAATTTTGTTCAACGATCCAACGAGCCAACTGTTTTAAGCGTTTTTTTACCAGATCGTGATAGTCTTTATTTTGCGCATACACGGAAATATTTGCACGTTCATGAAACAGATTTTTAATCATGGGATCTAAAGATGGCCCATAGTTTAATCCTAGAACGATCACGGATTTTACCTCTGGCCAAAGACCTTCTGGGCTTTCTCGATGTTCAATGCGGCCTGCCATCCATTCCATCGTGCCATAAGATTTTTCATCCAGAAATTCATGAAGACGTTTTTTATTTCGATCAGGTATAGAGACGGGGGCAAACCCAATGGAATCAAACCCAATGGAATTCGCCTTCTCAATGATTTTTTGTTTTATATCTGTTATCTCAATCATCTGATCAAATTGTTATGTCATTCTGATAAATTAATCAGATGCATAAGTTCATCTTTGCTGTAACTTTCATTACGATAGTCATCTTGGTTTCGATGTAACGTTTTATGTGCATGTTCTGCATCATAGCCATAAATGGTAAAACATAAAATAGCTTCTGGTTCGACTAGCGGTAGGATGCAACGAAGGGAGGATTTCTTTTGTCCTGCTTGTTCTAAATCACGAAAAGTGATTAAACATTTGTTAGTTGATCTTGCCTCATTCCATTTTTCTATAATGACATCAGCGATATGAGGGGAATGATACTGATAACTATCGCGCAATGTAATGCCCTTTTTATCTAATGCATCTAAACCACTAATATGGTCTCCGGCTAGATACATTTTATAGTCGTTTAGCTCTGGCGCATATATATGTATCGAAATATCAGGTAAGGCGGACCAAAACTCCAACGGATCTAGTTGTGATTTAGATGGTGGTTTATTGATGTCGGATTGTCTTAACCAATGGCGTATCAAAGAGCCACAAGCTTTATGAGATAGGATCGTCTCAATAGAAGCTGGAATATGTGATAGAGGCACCGTGAAAGTCGCTTCTTATTTTGGAACACGTATAGGATGGCTATGTTTGAAAGCTTTGCAGCTAAAGCTTAGTTTCTTAAAGCATGCTGTATATAATGGCAGTTTTGCAAGGAATTTCATGAGAGTTAATCGTAAAGATAACTGTGAAGCTCTATGTCGTTTAGCCCATTTGGCTGCACGCGATGTACATCTATAAAGTGCATAGTTTTTGTATCTTTCTCCAAGATTTGGGTGCTTATCCACAAAGTAAGCAATCGCCATATTCACATCGTGTAAAGTTTGTGCTTCATTCCCTGACATACGTTCACCCAGTTCGCTTGGCGCATAAAAAACAGGTGTAGAAATTTTGGCAAATTTCCCAAGATAGGCAGCTTCCAATTCAAAGGAGTAATCTTGAATGAAAACATCAGGATTGGAGCCACCTGTTTTCTCAATTATCTCTTTTTTGGTTAGCAGTGCACTAGGCGTTGTTCTGGCAGAGCGTAAAGATTCCATTAATGGATCATGGATAACTTCTACAGGTTTCATTTCAGATGCATCTGCAGATATGGATAAGTGGACATTGCCTTCAGTTGTAATATCGTAAGTATCCTGTTCTGTTGGTGCACCAAATGACAATATGCAGTCAGAATGTTGCTCTAAGGCCATAAAGAGATGGGCTGTCGCATAAGGAGCCAAAATGTCATCACCGTCTAGCAGCTTCACATAGGGCGCTTCGACTTCCTTTAATCCACGATTTTGAGCACGCGCTGGCCCTGCATTTTCTTGTTTTATCAAGATCATAGGAATTGGACAGGTTTGTTGGAATTTATTGATGATTTCAATACTTTGATCTGTCGATCCATCATCAACTATAATGATTCTTTTAACGAATTCACCTTGTTGATTTATGATGCTTTCCAACACATGTCTTATATATTTAGCTTTGTTATAACATGTTACTACGTAATCAATTTGAGTGTCCACGACCTCAGCCCCTTCCAAATATACAAACCATTAATAATATACATGAACAGCAAAAGAAAAAAAGTTTCTTTGATCAAAAGGAAAGCCCTGCAAATTTGATTAACAGGGCTTAGAAAATATTAACTTTTGGTGTAAGGGGGAATATCTCCGCCATGATATTCTTCATTAAAGGCGGCTTGGAAATCTTCAAAAGTGCCTGCCTCAATGGCATCACGCATATCTTGCATCAATGTTTGATAATACTGAATATTGTGCCAGCTTACTAACATAAGACCAAGAATTTCACCGGCCTTGGTTAAGTGATGAAGATATGCGCGGCTATAATTTGTACATGCCGGACATGGACATTCTTCATCCAATGGACGCGGATCATCGGCGTGACGGGCATTACGCAAATTGACTGTGCCACGGCGTGTGAAAGCCTGGCCGTTGCGACCAGAACGCGTCGGTAAAACGCAATCGAACATATCAATGCCACGTGCCACAGCGCCGACAAGGTCAGTTGGTTTGCCAACTCCCATCAGATAGCGTGGTTTATCAGCACGCATCGCTGGTGTAGTGAAATCGAGGGTAGAGAACATCAATTCCTGACCTTCACCAACAGCCAGACCGCCAACCGCATAACCTTCAAAATCCATACCGTTTAGAACTTCTACGGAACGCATGCGCAAGTCTTCATGAACGGAACCTTGAACGATACCAAATTGCCCGTATCCTTCGCGTTGAACGAAAGCGTTACGGCTACGTTCAGCCCAACGCATAGACAGTTCCATGGATTTACGGGCTTCTTCTTTCTCGCATGGGAAAGGTGTACATTCATCAAAAGCCATTGTAATGGTCGCACCCAACAGATGTTGAATTTCGATAGAACGTTCCGGTGTCAGCATGTGATAACTGCCATCGATGTGGGAGCGGAAGCGAACCCCTTCTTCTGTTAGCTTGCGAAGTTGGGTGAGGGACATCACTTGATACCCTCCTGAATCGGTCAGGATAGGTTTGTCCCAATTCATGAATTTATGTAATCCGCCAAGTTCTGCGATACGTTCAGCTGTTGGGCGAAGCATAAGATGATATGTGTTGCCAAGGCAGATTTCCGCACCAGTTGCAGCGACAGATTCTGGGAACATTGCTTTTACGGTTGCGGCGGTGCCAACAGGCATAAATGCAGGGGTTTGAATATTACCATGAGCTGTTTTAACTTCGCCGCGACGTGCTTGGCCGTCAGTGGTTTTTAATTCAAAAGAAAATTCGGTCATCTTGGGATTACTCTTCAATTGCTTCTACGGTATCGTCACGTTCCAGCAGGCAACAATCTCCGTATGAATAAAAACGATAGCCATTATCAATGGCATGTTTATAGGCTGTTTGCATAAAATCCAGTCCGGCAAAGGCGCTGATCAGCATAAACAGAGTGGATTTCGGCAAATGGAAGTTGGTCATCAGGACATCAACAGCTTTGAAGCGATATCCCGGTGTAATGAAAATATCTGTTTCAGCGGCAAAAGGTTGTACAACGCCATTTTCATCCACTGCAGATTCCAAAAGGCGTAGACTGGTTGTGCCAATGGCGATGATACGACCACCATTTTTCTTAACGTCGTTAATGCGGGTCGCTTCTTCTTCGGTGATAACGCCATATTCAGCATGCATTTTGTGGTCTTTGGTATCATCCACTTTGATGGGCAAGAATGTGCCTGCGCCAACATGCAGGGTAATGGCTTGGAACCCAACACCTTTTGCTTCAAGTTTTTCTTTTAGCTCATCCGTGAAATGAAGACCGGCTGTTGGGGCTGCTACCGCGCCTTCTTCTTTGGCAAACATGGTTTGATAATTTTCGCGATCTTGGGCTTCTTCACCTTCATCGCCACCCTTTGTGCGTTTAATGTAGGGCGGAAGGGGCATGATGCCATGATCCCAAAGGGCAAGAACCAGATCCCCATCAGCTTTGTTGAATTTGAGTAAAACTTCGCCTGCGTCACGCTTTTCTATGACCTTGGCCTGAAAGTCTTCCGCTACGACAAAGAGGTCATCTACACGTAATTTTTTCGCAGGTCGGGCAAAAGCCGACCATGTATCAGATGCTTCTTGCTTATGTAAGGTAACCTCTACACCTGCTTCGCCGCGTTTACCGAACAGACGTGTAGGAATAACCTTTGTGTCATTGCAAACAATCAAATCTCCCGGTTGTAGGAAATCAGCCAAGTTAAAGACCTGTTGATCGTTTAGCTCCTTGTTCAGGCAAAGCAACATGCGCGAATGATCCCGCGGGAAGACGGGGTGTTGTGCAATATTTTCCTGAGGCAGGTCAAAATCAAACAGTTCCACTTTCATGGCTGATTTCCTAACAACTATATAAGGGTGAATTATGAAGCGGCTTCACGCATATTTGCTGGATAAAAAGACACCAGTAAACGGAATGGGTAAAGCAATACAGCAATCATAACTAATTTGGCTGTGAAATCGCCAAGCGCCCATGTTTCCCATGGTAAACCTGTACCACCGAAAGCGAGGGAGAAGAAAATAGCTGTATCAATGATTGAACTTACAAATGAAGAAATTACTGGTGCTTTCCACCATGTGCCCTGACGTAGTCTATCAAATAGTGCAACGTCCAATAATTGAGCAATCAGGAATGCGGAACCGGATGCAACGGAAACACGTAACATGCCAAAAGCCTCATCATTATTAAATAATGCATCAAGCAAAGATGTGCTGGTTTCAGCAGCGACGGCTGCAGCAATGCTGAAAGCTGCAGATAAAGATAGAAATACACCTAAACCAAAGCCGACAATGACGACTTTACGCGCTTTTTCAGGGCCAAAAAGACGGTTGGTTGTGTCTGTAACCAAGAAAGCGATCGGGTATGTGAACGCACCCCATGTCAAAATATCAGCCAATGGCAAACCAAATAATTCGGTCATACCAAATAGGGAGATTACAGGATGTTGTACAAGTTCGTTGGAGGTTAGAATAACCACGCCCATGCAAATCACAGGGATAAGCAGGGACAAAACAAACCGCAAAGACGGTTTTGTTGCCTCAATAGACATTTAATTTTCCTTTCGTATTGGGCGATTACGCCGAGGTTCTTCTATGACCTCGAAAGAAACAGGCAAAATAGACCTGTCCCCAATTACCGTTAATGGGCGTCTTCTATCGGAAAAGAGGTATGGTTGTCAATGGAAGGTAACTTTATAACTTAATCTAGAAAACCGGTGCGTTCTACAAGTAGTGCTGCACCAATAAAACGTTTTACACCGAACTTCTTCGTTATTCTTTCTTGGCGGATCTTCAACGTATTTTGGCTGATTCCTAATTTTTCTGCCTGTTCGGCAGTTGAAAGATGTGGTTGAGTAATTTGGAGTTTTAAAGTCTCTACTTCCTTAGGTGAAAGAAATTTAAACTCTCTTGGGACAGCGATTAGAGCTTCATAGTCTTTGAGCCATTCATCAAGTTTTCGAGTTGCTGCAAAATATATCAACTCAACTTTGGTAAGATCTTCTATAATCTCTGCGGCAGAAAAAAATGCAAATGAGCTGTAAGCTGGTCCGCCTGATAAGCATACAATACCATCAACAAAGCCATGCTTTAACCATACTTCGTAAGCATTTTCGGAATTGTTGATAGAATTAAATTGTGGTTCTGCTCTGGCTTGTTCGTGAGTAAAAATAGGCCATTGCCGACTTCTGAACGCCCAAGCTGCGGGGCAAATTAAATCAACTTCATTTCCGTAATACTCTTCGAAAAATGCAGTGTTGATTCGATCGTAAGTATATACGTAATCAGAGCTTTGTCGTTGCCAAGCAAATTGAATTTCGTGATGCGCCATAAGCTTGTTGAAATTCTCAAGGTTCTCACATGTTAGAATATCTTCTAAAGTCAGCAACGGCCGGTCCTTAAAGCTTATCGCTACTCAAAAGTTTTATACATAGGCATGAATGCTCTATCTCCATACCAAATTGGTGGCTGGCCTGAAAGCAAAAACCCTTTCTTTTCCCAGTACCTAATAAGCCTTTCATCTGATACTTCACCAATTATCTTTTTAAATCCGAAGTTTATACAATACTCTTGAGCAAAGTCGGTGATAGCATTTAGAGCTGACAATCGGCTTTTTGCTGAACTTGGCAGAGTTGCAAGCCTTCCCCAATGTATGGAACCGCCATTTTCTACAGAAACTAGACTTAAACGCATACATGCTACTGGCATATCATTGTCTTTTGCTAAAAGATGTATGACCATGCAGAAATCTTTGTTATCGAATTCCTCCTCGTAAGGCTCGGTGGGTAGAAAGGCTGCCGCACGTAATTGTTGGCATTGCAACCAATCTT
>NZ_SMMC01000066.1 GCF_009711445.1 Curvivirga aplysinae
ATCATGACCCAAAATAACAATGATCGTCCTGCAAATTTATCCCAGTTTGCTTACGAGAAAATTGAACATGCAATTATTTCCGCCGAACTGGATTTTGGAGAACCTCTTTCCGAAAATGCACTGGCGACGGCTCTGAATATTAGCAAGGCGCCAGTTCGTACTGCTTTGTTAGAATTACAAAGAAAAGGTCTGGTTGATATTGTTCCTCAATCAGGATGTTACGTGACTGTCCCTGATAAGGAACAAATACGCCAATTGTTGGAAACTCGCGTCATATTGGAAACAAACGCCTTAAAAATTGCCATGCGTGGCGATTCCACAAAGTTGATAGAAAAACTGGATGATTGCTGGACGCAATTACAAAAAGGATTTGAACAAGAAGATTGGGAAGTCTGTCAGACAAATGATACACGCTTTCATCGATCCATCGTTCAAGCAGCAGGCAATCAGTATCTGTTAGACAGTTACGATAATATCATCCCGATCATGAATGCGATGATGACACGTTTTATGCTGACACAAACACGCAAAAACAAGACATTAGCAGATCATCCCGTTATTCTTAACTTCATCCGCGAAAAAAACTTAAGTGCTGCCAATAGGTTATTGAAGAAACATATCTTAAAGAATAATTCTTTTAAATCTGCCCCTAAATGGCCAAATCGTCGTGCAACAAGATCCGAATATACGTTTCGTGATTTCGATAAAGTATTTAAAAACTAATAAATCAAACATTCTCGCCGTTACAATTCCTAAAATTGACTTAGCTTTACAGCTGATATATTAGTCATGCTCATTGATATATCAGATTAAGGATCAAAAAATGAGCGGGATTGGCATAGGCGGATCAACGATTGAAGCCGAATTGGCATCTGCGCAAAATATGCGCGAGGATGCGAAAGCAATAAGTTTAGAGGAATATCAGGCCCGTATCCAAAAGGCAAAAGACATCATGCTTACAAAAAACATTGATGCGCTTTATCTAGATTCCACAACAAGTCTTACTTATTTCACAGGTATCAAATCTCATCAAAGTGAACGTCTATTAGGTGCGATCATTCCAGCCAACGGTGATCTATATTATATCTGCCCTCAGTTTGAATCTGAAACCGTCAAAGAAAAGATGAAGCTTGAAGGTGATTTAGTTGGCTGGGAAGAACATGAAAGCCCTTATGAGATCCTGATACAATCCCTCAAAGATCGCAATATTAAGTCAGGAACAGTCGCAATTGACGAAAAGACTCAATTCTTTGTAGTCGACGGTTTACAAAAGGTCGCGAACGACTTCTCTTTCATTAACGGAAATGTCGTAACATCCGCTTGTCGTGTCATTAAATCTAAATCGGAAATCACCCTTCTACAGCAAGCCAAAAACTTAACGCTGGAAGTCCACAAAGCAGCCGCACGTATCCTACATAAAGGCATCACTACAATTGAGGTAAAGAAATTTATTGATGACATGCATCGGGCAATGGGTGCAGATAATGGCTCCACCTTCTGCATCGTCTTATTTGGGGAACCTACTGCCTATCCACATGGGGTCAGCTATCCACAAAGCTTAAAAGAAGGTGACATGGTATTAATTGATACAGGTTGCAGCATCGATGGATACCAATCAGATATAACCCGCACCTATTGCTTCGGTACCCCGACTGAAAAGCAAATAGAAATCTGGAACTTGGAAAAGAAAGCGCAGAAAGCCGCTTTTGATGCGGCACAAATTGGTACAGCTTGCGGAGATGTAGATAAAGCCGCGCGTGATGTTATTGCCGCAGCAGGATTAGGTCCTGATTACCAAGTACCGGGCCTTCCCCATCGCACGGGCCACGGAATTGGAATGGATGTCCATGAAGACACATATTTAGTTCGCGGTAATAAGACACCATTAGCCGCGGGTATGTGCTTCTCAAATGAGCCGATGATCTGCATTTATGGTGAATTTGGTGTACGACTTGAAGATCATTTTTATATGACCGATGAGGGACCTAAATGGTTTACTGAGCCTTCTCACAGTATAACTGATCCTTTTGGAATAGATGCTTAATCATTCAATCGCTGAGTAAATACGTGTGCCCCACTTTCTGACAGAGTCACCCCAGATTGTGGGCGCGTAATTACATGAACATTTACCTGTCTCAACATAAGCATCCAGATCAACTTCACAATTGTCACGTCCCATACCCACATCACAGAAAAGAGCTGGTTGTCCATCTCCACCGCGGCAGGAATATTTATACGTCTTTTCAACATCGCGCAGGCTGATCCAGATTTGGCGATAAACCAAATCCTTATTAAAAAGCATATAAGCAGCATTCATTGCCGCTGGAACCGGATATCCAACCTGATAAAGTCGATCAATTTCATTTGTAAAAGCCAAATCGCATTCTGCACGCCCATCTTCATTCGTTTGGTCATAGCAAATATCATGGGACATACAGGCTTGATCCCACACATCAACTGGTTCAGGGTGAAACCCAGTATCAAGATAAGCGGGATAACCTTCGCCACACCAATTTCCATAAATGGGAAGGCACTCAACCTCCACGGTTTCATCATGTGATAAGGAAATGGTTTCACTGCGGGTACAGGCTATCAGTGCTAGCAAGAAACCCACACTGAATAACCGATACCACATCAAACCAATCCTATTAAATCTGAACTTTACTTAGGTGGATTTTTATCTAGCAAGGTTGAGAAAATATACCCGATTTGACCTTGGGTGAAGTTGACGCGGTACCATTCCCCTTCAAGGCCATCCACATAGATTTCCTGACCTTTTGGAACTGTCGTCAGAACAGCATGGGATGTGCCCGGGCCACTACGCATATTTGAATTTTTCTGAGTAAAATAGAAACCAATAAGATTGGCATCACCTGTAATGGAAGCAGCACTTTTGGACCCATCTTCTGTCTGCATTGTGGTCACGTCTTGAGTGACATCCCCTGTGATAGAGATACTACCATCTTGTGCAACCGATATACCACTAGCTGACATACCAAAAGCCAAGGTTAAAGCCGAAATAAAAGAAAGATGCTTTTTCATAATCTTACCTATCTGATTTTACTTTAAGAAACTTTACGACCGAAATTCTTATATCTCAATCTTCTTTTCTATTTTTAGATATGGAATGAAAAGGAGGCATTTTTGTGACTACAGCAAAAACACCTTCATGTTCAGTTCTCTATAGTCAAACCTCAAATCATCTGATATATCTTAAATATATCACAAACATTTTTTTAGAAGGACGTTTCGTTATGAGCAGTTTAACGGGCAAACATTTGATCGACGGGGAATGGATTGCAACGGAAAGTGGGTTTAAATCCCATAACCCAACCAACAATACCGAAAATGAAACTTCTTTCTCTCACGGCAATGTGGATTTAATGGATCAAGCGGCACAGGCCGCCGCAAATTGCGCAGAAACCTTTGCCAGCTTACCTGTTAAAGCCCGTGCAGATTTTATTCGCACAATTGCAGATGAAATTGATGCCCGTGGGGATGCCATCACAGAAATTGGACAAGCAGAAACCGCTTTACCTGCTTCCCGTCTTGAGGGCGAGCGTGGTCGGACCGTGGGCCAATTACGTTTCTTTGCCGAATGGATCGAAGAAGGCAGCTGGCTTGGTGCCCGTATTGATACTGCTTTGCCTGATCGTGCGCCTTTGCCACGTCCAGATATTCGGGTATCAAATAAAGCTCTGGGTCCCGTAGCTGTTTTCGGGGCAAGTAATTTCCCGCTCGCTTTTTCCACTGCAGGCGGTGATACAGCCTCTGCCTTGGCCGCAGGCTGCCCTGTCGTTGTAAAGGCCCACTCTGCCCATCCCGGCACAACAGAATTAGTTGCCCAAGCTATTGATGCAGCCATCAAAACATGTAATTTTCCATCAGGTGTTTTCAGTATGATCCAAGGGGGCGATCAGTCTGTTGGTCAAGCCATTGTGAAACATCCGGCGATTAAGGCCGTTGGTTTCACGGGTTCCCTTGCAGGAGGACGCGCTTTGTTTGATATCGCAGCTTCTCGACCTGATCCAATTCCTTTTTATGGGGAATTAGGCAGTAACAACCCCGTTTTCCTAATGCCATCCATCATGTCTGAAAAAGCAGACGCCATCGCCGAAGGTTGGGCAGCTTCTTTAACCATGGGTGTTGGGCAATTTTGCACCAATCCCGGCATTATTGTAGGTCTAAAAGGAACAGAGTTAGATAGCTTCAAGACCAAAGCAATTTCGATTCTGAAGGACATTGCCCCACAAGCCATGCTTACAGACCGTATTGCCGCAGCTTACGCAAACACCACCAAAGCATTAGCCGGTGATAACCGTCTTACTTGCCTGCTATCCACACAAGATACCAATAATCCATTCTGTGCAACACCAGCCATCTTTGAAATTGACTATGCAGGTTGGAAAGCAAATTCAGACCTGTCCGAAGAAATCTTCGGCCCAGCCGCATTTATCGTCGAATGCGACAATCTGGAGCAAATGGAAGAACTCTCCGCCAATCTGATCGGACAACTCACCACAACCATCCAGATGAATGGGGAGGATACGGAAGCTGCCCGTAATCTGATGCCACATTTGGAGCGTAACTCTGGTCGCGTTTTAGTAAACGGTTTCCCGACAGGTGTTGAAGTTTGCCATGCGATGGTTCATGGTGGCCCCTATCCTGCCAGCACGGATTCCCGTTCAACTTCCGTAGGTTCTAAAGCCATTGAGCGTTTTGTGCGCCCTGTATGTTATCAGAACATGCCGGATGACTTGTTACCGGAAGCTTTGAAAAATGCAAATCCGCTTGGCATTCAAAGATTAATCGACGGCGTGTGGGGAACAAACGCGCTTTAGGAACCAAAAGGCGCAGCGTTAGATGGACCAAATACCGACTGATCTATTTTTCTATCTCTGCGCCATTCCAGCAATCTTTATAGCAGGTATCAGTAAGGGTGGCTTTGGCGGCGGCCTTGGGGTTGTCGCTGTCCCCATCATTGCCTTTGCTGTGCCAATTAATGTGGCGGCCGCCCTGATGTTACCGATCCTATGCTGTATGGATGTGGTGGGGCTCTATGCCTTTTGGCGTAAATGGAGCTGGAAACATCTGGCCATTACCGTGCCTGCTGCAATCATCGGCATCACCATCGGTACCTTCACTTTTGAATATTTTCATGAAGCCTGGATCAGATTGATTATCGGTCTAATTGCCGTGATATTCTCTCTCAAATTCTTCAAGAAACGGTTTGGGTATCTACTCCCAAAGCATCAAGAGAAAGACCAAAAAATCCCCGGACGACTTTACGGCTATTTCTGGGGTGGCGTGGCAGGCTTCACAAGTTTCGTAGCCCATGCGGGCGGCCCGCCTGTAAATGCCTATATGTTACCACAAAAGCTGGATAAGACCCTCTATCAAGCCACGACGGTTTTCTTCTTCACCGCAATCAATTTAGTGAAGCTGATCCCTTACGGTATGATCGGACAATTTGATGGCAGTGTCTTAACCACCAGCCTCGTCCTTTTACCCCTAGCCCCATTGGGTATGTATTTGGGTATCAAGCTACATCACAAAGTATCGGATGATCTGTTTTATCTGCTTTGTTATAGCTTCCTTTGCCTGACAGGGTTCAAGCTGATCTATGACTGGGCGGCTTATTTCTTTATTCTCTGATCGGTAATTCGGTGGTGTTCTTTAATTCTTTCAACACAAAGCCGGATGTAACAGAGGCGATATATTCATTGCGTAAAAGATAACGGCTCATAAAACTTTCATAGGTGGCGATGTCTTCCACATAGATTTTAACCATATAATCATAGGCACCGGATAAAGAATAACATTCGACAATTTCCGGATGATCTTTAACAAGCTTGGTAAAGGCATCCACCGCCGCTTCACTATGACTGGTCAATGACACATTCGCCACCACACAGATTTTCAACCCCAATTGATCCGCATCCAGTAAGGCCACCTTCCCTTTAATCAGACCTGATTTTTCATAATCCTGCATCTTGCGCCATACCGTGGATTGGGACATGCCCACGCGATCTGCCAAATCCTGTAACGAGATATCCGCATCCCGCTGTATTTCCCTCAAAAGTTTTGCATCATCCATAACGAAATAATTTCCCATAATATGAATATTTATGACTATAATAA
>NZ_SMMC01000090.1 GCF_009711445.1 Curvivirga aplysinae
TTGGAATTAACACTAATCAAGATGATTTAAGTAGGTTAACAGACGTAGCTTTTTCCGTATTTTTATTGGCTTTAATGGCGATTCTTCAAAATTTGATTTTTGGCGACAAATCACGCTGTAGGTCGTGATCATACAAAAGCTACGCCCGTTGCCCGAAGGGCTAGTAGTTTGTTATTGCTTAATTTCTCGATTCACGTGTATTCCTTTCTTGAATTTAAGCGGAAGGGAAACATGAAAAAAGTATTTTTAATTTTGGTATTACTTACATTTACAGCTTGTGCTCAAGTTAGCTATGTAGAACCAACTGAAGGTCCTGTAGGTAAGGTAAGGTTTGTTACGAATGTTGATAGTGGAATCACACTGATAAAGCAGTATTCAGACGCGCAATGCAATAATGCCAGTGAAATGTTTAGGTTGCGGAATGAATATCTAATGAACTCTCAGGAGAAAAGTTTAGGTATGCCTCTAAACACCTATAGAAAAGAGGCTAATGCTGAAGTTTTAATTCCTGCAAATGATCAGCAACATTTCTTCTTTCACATGACAACATTTCTTTCAGGATATACGTTGGAATGTGGCGTTTATGTATCTCACAAATTTATTGAAGATAAGTCCTACGAGCTTTATGCGCACAAAGTATGGAAGACACTTGCCGCTGAAGAACTATTGGATACACCAATAGACGATTTATTGGAATCGTGTGTGGTGGATTTAGTAGAAATTGTGGGTGAGGGGGATGATGCCCAAAAAGTCCCAATCAAAACTTATAATAATCAGTTAAGTAATATGTCGCATGGATGTGCAAAGGAAATAAACCAGTTATATTAAATCTAAATACGGGTGTTGCTAAGGCTGAAAGCATCTTCATTTATATGTTACAGGAGAATGAGGGATTCGATATTTAATGAAAGTGCCGTGCATTTATCTTTCGCTTCCTACTTGTAAATGCTTTTGGTCTTGTTGAAAAAAAATGCGGCTGATCTTTGTATCAAGCCGCATTTTTTTTAATAAGCATGTATGCTATAATATACTATTGGCTGCATGTTCCTTGAACAGCTAAATCCAATTTGCTTACATCTTTTTTTCCTTGTTCTTCATCAATAAGTTCAAGACCTGCACCACCTACAAAAACGCCTAGTTTAATATATTGGCGAATGAAATATAACATTCCAGCTTTTGCATTGATAATAAGGTCGTTTGGTGAAAACTCTGATTCTGTTGAAATCTTATATTCTTTATCCCCTTCAACCTCTTTATAGAAAAAGACATCAGGTGCAGTTTCACCAATACATTTTCCATCAACCCAAACGTCCTTTTTCAAGGCGCGTCCAACAAAGCTATCACGATAAATATAGAGGCCCGCTTTACCTTCTGATGGTTCTTCAAATTGTTTGGCTTGTTGTGATTTTTCTTCACTTTCTAATGGAACTGAAGCACAACCTGTAACAAAGAAAGCTAAGATAATGGCTAAGAAACCGATGTTTTTGAGCATTTTTTCCCCTCAATTTTTTACACTTATAATTGAGCGGGTCTATCAGGTAATACTTTTAAGGTAAAGAAACTTATTTGACTTTAAGCATTCAAGAAAAATTTTCACAAACGGATGTAACAGTGATTAAGGGATTTTGGAGTATTTGATCTAAAAAAAAGAAACCCCGCCCCGGAGAGAGGCAGGGAAGTGTGATCAGGATCGAAGTCTCAAAAATATTCAAAAAATACCTACGGAGACCCTGAAAGACCAAGAGGAGCAAGTCGATAGCGACTTTGTATGATCTTTCTGATTTTTGTTATACACGAGTTCATATGATATGCAACTAATAATTATTATTAATTGTGATTTATTTAATAAATTTTCTTCATATGTATAAGTCGTCAGATTTTGCCAAACGAGGTTTTTGTAAATTCTGCGGATCCAATTTGTTTTATCGCATGAATGATGAGGAAGGCGTTGGTATCGCAGCCGGCTGTTTGGACAATCCCACGGATATACACATCAACAAACTTATCTTTGTAAAAGACAAAGGCGATTATTACGAAATCTCCGATGATGCGGAACAGATTGGGAGATACTAAACAGTCTCAAAACTAAAGTTTTTTAGTCGTGTATGATTTTTATACCACCATAGTGGTACTTATAGTTGATTACTTATTTTTGTATATTTAGCTAAATAGGGGGAGGATGCTATTGAATCGCCTAGTTTATGTTTAGGAGAATATGATGCGCAAATTAACCTTATTACTCACCCAAGTGGTGTTTGCTTTTTCTTTCGGGATTGGGACGGCGATGGCAAATGAGACAACAACAAAACGTGTGCCCGCAGAATGGGAAGAACAGGATGCAACTTGGTTACAATGGCCGGGTTCTTATGAAAAATCATATGAAGAGGCTTTTGCTCAAATCAGTAAGGTGATTGTTGAGTATCAAAAGCTTCATATCTTGGTGCCCGACGAAGATATAGAATATGATGCGCGCCGTGCTTTAACCGAAGCTGGGGCGAATCCGGACCATCAAAATATTACATGGCATTTTGTGCCAACGGATAGTGCCTGGATGCGCGATAATGGACCAACTTATGTGATTGAAAATGGTGAGATGCGCCTTCAAAACTGGGAGTTTGACGCATGGGGAGGGGCATGGGGACCCGAAGTCACCTATGACAACGATAATGAGGTGCCTTACTATTTGGGAGAATATCTAAATCTACCTGTGGATCATGTGGATATTGTGCACGAACGTGGCAATCTGGAATTTAATGGCGTGGATACGGTTTTGTTGAATTGGAGCACACTTGGCGACCCAAGACGTAATCCCGGCTATACCAAAGAAGAAGCTATTGCAGATTTAAAACATCAATTCGGGGTGTCCAAGGTCATCATGACCGAAGGCGTTGTCGAGGGCGATCTTACAAATGGTCATATTGATGGGATTGCGCGTTTTATTAACGAAACCACGGTAGTGATTCCTGAATGTACAGAATATTCTATCTGCCAATCCAATGATGCCACATCCAAGATTTATGATAAAACGGCAAAACTTGTGGAAGAAGAAGGCTTTACGGTTATTCGTGATCCCATCGAAGGTACCGGTAGCTATAAAGGCGAAGAGTTTGATGCGGTATATATGAACTGGTTGCTTGGGAATGGTTTTGTTATCGCAGTTGGTTTTGGCAATCCGGAAGTAGATACCTTGGCGAAAGAGCGTCTGGAGAGCTATTTTCCAGGGCGTGATGTCTATATTATCGAAATGTTAAAATCATGGTATGCAGGTGGTGGTGTCCATTGTCATACGAATGATCAACCTGCCATGTCGGTGATTAAGGGATAAAGATATTTAAGGAACGGTTTAGTGACTAAACCGTTCCTTAAAACTATTGAGCCAATTCATACAAATGGTGACTGCTTGCTCACCATTATAGAAGTCACTATCAAGACAGAGTTCTAGCCAGAGACCATCGGTCAGTCCCATCAATTCGATTGTGGCGAATTTGATATCCTGATCATTCACATTCAAATTCTTAAAAGTCGCATAATTGGTTAGGAGCTGGGCGAAGATTTTACGCACTTCATGGTTGGCTTCGTGATGTTGTTTTTGCATCCGTTCATCTGTTTGCTGGATGCTCCAAAAAGCAACCCAAGCACCTAACATTTCTTTGGATACCCATTCACTATTAAGTAGGATTTCAAAGGAGTCTTTAAGAACCTGTTCGGCATCTAATTCGTCATTGCCAATAAGATCGTGAAAACTGTCATATAGCTTTTTGGTCAGATATTCATAGGCCGAGGCAACTAAGTCTTCTTTACCATCAAAATAATGGCGTAAAAGTCCAGGCGATACACCAGCTTGTGCACAGATTGCCCGCACAGAAGTTGCCCGCTGTCCCAAGGTGGAGAGGCAATGCAATGTGGCTTCCATCAATGAAAGGCGGCGCGCATCCGCATCCAAGCGAGAAAACTTTGGTTCTCGTTTTTCCGTATCTGTCATGATCTTCCCTTAAATCCATCCCCCAATGTTTTAAATACCTTAGCTGATTTGCATTGGCTTTCAAGTTTATTTGCAAAATTATTAATTATACAAATGTAAAATAACTTGACGTCTAAATATAACTTCAGCTACAAGGTCCAACAGATGTTATGGAGGAGTTATCGAAATGGCGATCAGTAATTTTACATCTGTGAATAGAGACGAGACAGCTTTAAACCTTGCATGGGCAAATGGAAAAGAAGCGCGTTTTCCTTTCTTTTGGCTACGTGACCATTGTCCGGAACCGGAAAGTTTAAATGTAGATACGTGGCAGCGCGAAGTAGACACATTTTCTATTCCCTTGGATATCGAGGCATCGTCCTATGAATTGGATGAGGCAGGAGAAACACTTTCTGTAACATGGTCGAATGATGGTTTTAAAAGCCGTTTTCCAACAGATTTATTGTATATCGCTGCATTTGGGGAGCAACATCAGGCCGATCCGATCCTTTGGGATAAGGCGTCATTACAATCAAATATTCAAACGCATCAGTTTAAAGACGTGATGAATACGGAAGAAGGGTTGGACGCCTATTTGAAAACACTGGAAGAACGCGGTTTTGCTATCGTTGAAGGTATGGAAAACAATATGGAATGCACCCGCCAAATGGCGGAACGTATTGCCTATATCCGTGAAAGTATCTTTGGCGGCCTTTGGGATTTTAAAGCGGATCAGGCGCATAGTGATACAGCCTATTCCACTGTTGGAATTGGCCCGCATACAGATAGTACTTATAGCCATGATGCACCGGGCCTACAGATGCTTCATTGTATTGAGTATAAAGCTGAAGGTGGATTAAGCGTCTTTGCGGATGGTTTCAAAGTGGCTGAAGTGATCAAAAATGAAGATAGTGATTTATTTGATGCGTTAACCACGATGAATGTGACAGGCCGATATCTGGAACCAGGGGTTAATTTGCAATCTAGCCGCCCGGTTGTCCGTTTGGATGAACGTGGTAACTATAAACAGGTTAGCTATAACAATTTTGATCGTGCACCGGTATTGATGGAAGAAAAGAAAATGAAGCTTTTCTATCGTGCGATCCGTCGTTTCAATGAATTGGTTAATGATCCAGAAATGCAAGTAACTTTCCAATTAGTTGAAGGTAAAGCTGTGATTTTTGACAATTGGCGTGTCTTACATGCGCGCACCTCTTTTGCCGGTATTCGCCATATGGCTGGTGCTTATTTTAATCATGAGGATTTTGAGAGTAAGATCAGAGTCTTACGTCAAAAATAGCTTAAAAATTTTGTATTCTCCTTTAGGCCGATATCGAAAGATATCGGCTTTTTCTTTACTTCGAAAATTACTCATTCTAGGCTTTTCTAATGTAAAGAGGGGAGAGTTAAAAATGACAGATACAACTCACGAAGATGAATATGGTGAGGCATTGTTAGAGATGCTTCAGATTATTTGGGGGGAAGGATTTTTATCACCGGGCGGGGCAGATGCAATTGATCGGATACTGGAAGGATGCGATTTGCGTGGCCTGAAAGTATTGGATATTGGGTCAGGTTTGGGTGGAGTTGATTGTTTGCTGGCGGAAAAATATGGGGCCAGAGTGACGGGTATTGATATCGAAGAAGATATTTTGTCCCGATCAAAAGCATATATTGAACAAAGAGGCCTAGCTGATCAGGTCGAGGTTCGGCTTGTTAATCCCGGGCCATTACCTTTTGAAGACAATCATTTTGATGTGGTGTTTGGTAAAGATGCCTGGCTTCATGTGGAAGACAAAGATGGTTTCTTTAAAGAGGTCTTTCGAGTGCTAAAGCCCGGTGGGCGCGTGATTTGTGGTGATTGGTTGGGAGGTGAAGCCCCACGCGGAGAAGATTTTGATTACTTCCTTGAGTTAGAAGGTATTTCGTATCATTTGGTAACGATTGAGGAATATGCTGATATTCTTCAAAATGCAGGTTTTTCTGATATTTGGACGAAATCTATTTGGGAAGAATATCGTGAGGAAGCAAAAACTGAATATCACTTGATGCAAACTGAGTTATATCAAGTGATGACTGAAAAATTAGGCCCTAATGAAAGGGACCATTTTATCGAAAATTGGCGGATGCTGTGCGTGGTTCTGGATCAAGGCCACTTGCGACCAGCATTGGCACGTGCGCAAAAACCGCTTTAAATGTGAGCTTCGTCACTGTTGAGTTATATGTAACCTGTTAATAAGTAGGGAGTAAGCTCTTTGTCAAATCAGAAGATTTGTGTTAGAGTATTGAATTGAGAGAAATAGTCGTTTCGCGGTGAGAGGCAAACGACGTTGTTATTGGAGAGAGCGGGTTATGACAGAAGTCACACAAACCGCAGCGGTGAAGAATTCGCTGCAGTCCGTCCAACGGACAACCGCCCTAGCTGGTAGAGCCCAAGAGAACTTGACTACTGGCAGGAGAGTAAATGACGTTAACGATAATCCTTTGGCCTTTTTTATTGCCAAGGCGTTAACAGACACAGCAAACACATTAACTGGATATAAATCAGGCGTTGATCAGGCTGTCAGTTCTGTTTCGGTTGCTAATGTTGGCATTGAAACGATTGAGAATTTTGCTGATCAAATGAAAGGCCTTGTTGAATCTGCGCGTTCAGCCAGCCCATCTGAGCAGCGTGCTTTGAGTGCTCAATTTGCGGAACTAGGAAATCAAATTTCACAAATTGCACAGGATGCCTCTTATCTGGGACAAAATTTATTATCCGGTAATAATACGGCCGAAGTTCGCTTTGATTCACGCGAAGATAGTCAATTGACGGTTGATGGCTTTAACTTGAATGGTGCGGGTATTGATACAGATAATGGATTGTTTTCTGTTGCTGCCTATCAAGCGGATGGCAGTTTTGATTCTGATGCATTTGGTTTGACAGGTGGTACCTTCACTTCAATCGCGAATGATCCTTCCGCGTTTAATGATATCATTAATACAATTGATTCTGGTATTGATCGTCTTCGTGGACAAGCAGCACAGTTAGGATCGAATGTAGCGATCTTACAAGAGCGTATTAATTATACGGAAAACCAAGTGAATGTGCTGGAAACAGGCGCAGATAAGTTGACCTTAGCGGATTTAAATGAAGAAGCGGCGACTTTGGTTGCTGCAAATACCCGTAATCAGTTAGGGATTAACTCGATCGCTTTGGCGGGACAGCAGTCCCGCAATATTCTGGAGCTGCTTGGACAAGGTTGATCAGACAGTTATCAATGAAGTAAGTGAGGGCAGAAAAGCACTTTTCTGCCCTTATTCTTTTATAGATTGTTATTGATCTAGGTCTAATCTTTGACCAGTTAGATAATCTTGATCGCGAATTTCTTGAGGGACCATACTGCCACCTGTCGCCCACATGATATGGGTGGCATTTTCCATATGTGGTTCCAACCCATATTTAGATATGTAATTTACCCCATTTTTTAGGATGTGAGCAATGCCGGGAAGTCCTGCTAATGCAGAAGGTTCTAACTCAATGTCCTCTTTGTCTTTCATAAGGGTAAGATAACGATACAGATTGTTATCTGTAACAGTGTAAACGCCGCTCAATAACAAATCCATTAACTGCCCAACGAAGCCAGAAGGACGACCAACAGCAAGGCCATCGGCACAAGTCTTATTCGCAATTCCAAAATCTTGAACACTGATACTGTCATGCAGGCTAGTATACATTCCTAAAAACATGCAGGCCGATTGTGTTGGTTCTGCGAAGAAGCAATGTATATTATCGCCAAAACATTCCTTAAGACCAAATGCAACACCCCCTGGGCCACCACCAACACCACAAGGTAGATAAACAAACAAAGGATGTTCTTTATCAACGATGATGTTTTTCTCTTCCAGTTGTGTCTTGAGGCGTTGTCCCGCAACGCTATACCCTAAGAAGAGATCTTTGGAATTCTCATCATCTATGAAGTAGCTATATTCATCTGCAGCGGCAGAATTGCGACCTTCTTCAACGGCTTTGCCATAGTCCCCTTCATGTTCGACAACGCTTACACCTTTGGATCGTAGTAATTCTTTCTTCCATTGTTTTGCCTCAGCGGACATATGAACAACCACCTTGAAGCCAAGTTGTGCGCCCATAATACCAATGCTCAAGCCTAGATTGCCTGTGGAGCCGACAAGGATTGTGTAGCGGGCAAATGTCTTTTTAAATTCGTCGTCATCAAGCTTTGCATAACTATCATTTAAATCTAAAATACCTTCACGTATAGCGATGGTCTCAGCAAATTTTAGAACCTCATAAATACCGCCCCGTGCTTTTATCGAGCCAGATATCGGGAGCTCGCTATCTGCCTTCATAAAGAGACGTCCGGCTAACTTCTGTCCAGTCAAATTTGCTAAGGCATTTTTTATCTGCTTGATTTCAATAATCGGCGATTCAATCTGCCCGTATGACCTTACCGTTTGGGGAAAAACTTTAGATATATAGGGGCGAAAGCGATCTAATCGATCAGCAGCATCCTGTATGTCTTGATGGTTTAATGAGATAGACTTTGATGCATCATTTTGTGATAAGATTTTTGGGTTAAACCAAATAAATTCTTTTTCTTCCTCTAGATCTGCAATGAGAG
>NZ_SMMC01000112.1 GCF_009711445.1 Curvivirga aplysinae
TACATAAATTTTACGGTGCCTATTTGATAGGAAAAGGGAATTTGGTGCTGCTATTTTAGCAAATTCCAAAGCTGCCCCCGCAACTGTAGTTGATCGTTTTCATATTGATGAAATATGGAAAGTTGAATACAGGCCACTAAAGTTTTCGTTAAGGAAATTTGGGAAGGCGTATTTATAGGTCAAAAGCCAGGAAACCTGCCGTGATTCGTATTAACTCTCATCGGGCGGGGTGCCCCGGAAGGAATATTATGTATCAAGATACATCTGGCTCTATGTCATCTAACGCGTCTATGATAATGGCGCGCGAAGTTTTTATGCATTGGATTTTAACAATGCCTGTAAATGCTTCTCCAGCAGTGGAAGCACAAAAAGTTCTTGAAAAACAAGATAGCCCACTGGAAAATCTTCCTAAAGAAGTACAGAAAGATCTTCGTCATATGTTACGTCAGGTTGCTGAAAATATTGCAGCTATTCCTAAAAGGCGTCGACGTAATCGCCATTTAGCAAACTGATTTTAGAATTTCTAACTTAATAGCCTATCTCGAATAGACTATTAATCTATTGAAGTTGATATTAATTGCTAGCCATCTTACTAAAAATCTGTTCCAATCTTCGTCAATAATAAAAAAGCCTAGCCAAGACCATTCAAGGGAAAGTTTGTTGGAGTGTGGTTTTGGTTTAATAGGGAGATGAAGAATTGACCGAAGAAAATCAGGTTGAAACTGTTGATAAAAGACAACAGGCCGAAAGGGCTGCCTTTACGGCACTAAGAGATCTAGGAACATTAAAAAATACTATTCGAGGTGAGTTTGAAGGCACCGTACATCATGTACAAGAAGCCAGTGCCGAGGCTGAAGCTTACTCTGCAGAAGTTTCTAAAGCAATTGATGCTGTGAGGGCGTTATCTGAAATTGCGCGTTCTGGCGCAGTGGAGGCGACACAAAATGTTGACGCGATGGCTGCGGCTACTGAGGAAATGAATGTTTCAATTGGTGTCGTTGGGGATCAAATTCAAAAAACGGCCCAACGCGCACATGGAGCAGCCAATGATGCACATGCCGCAGGTGATGTTATTGAGCGGCTCGTTTCGGCATCGGATAAAATTGGCGACGTGGTGAAGTTGATCGCAGGTATTGCTGGCCAAACAAACCTCTTAGCTTTAAATGCAACCATTGAAGCGGCAAGGGCTGGTGATGCTGGCAAAGGATTTGCGGTTGTTGCAGGTGAAGTGAAAAGTTTAGCCAGCCAAACAGCAGATGCGACAAAAGATATTACGGATCAGATATCAGAGATTCAATCTGTCACCAAACAGGTTGTTGACGCAATTCAGAATATTTCATCTGCTATTCAGGAAGTGGAAGAATATACAAGTGAAGTCAATCACACAGTTGGTGAACAGGTAGAAGCTGTTCAGGAAATTGGACAAAACGCACAGCGTGCGGCTCTCAGTACAAATAATGTAACGGAGGCTATTGAAAATCTATCTGCAGAAATGGCAAATGTTGAGACAACTTGTGATAATCAACATAGCAAATCAAAAGAAGTGCATGATCAGATTGTGCAAATGGAACTTCGTTTGGCTGTTGCATTGGAAGAAGATGATACAACAGAGAACCAAATGCTGAGCCATGTTCCATTTTCGATGCGTGGGCGTGTTGATGGTATAGGTGCATTTGATGTGCAGAATCTCGCAGATACTGGGGGATATGTATTTGAGCCTTTCGCAAGTCAGTTAGCCCAAAAATCTATGCGGATAGAGTTGATGCCTGATCTTCATATATTAATGAATTTTGGTGAACTGCGAGATGAGAAAGTTTACGGTGAAATCGCATCCGAAGATCGTGCAAAAGTGATGCGGTTTATCCAATCTGAAAATGTTATGGATCAGCCTTACATAAGTATAAATGCTGAAGCCGCAGGGCAGATTTCCAAGGTATTTGAAGAAGGGATACGTCGAGGTGAAATCAGTTCGGAAGATTTGTTCGATACAAATTATCTCCCTGTAGAAGGCTCTGATCCTCAACAACATGTAACGAAGTATATTTCTTTCGTGGATAGGGTATTACCCACGATACAAGAGCCGATTTTGGATTTTGATGATAAAGTCGTATTTTGTGCAGCTGTGGATATGAATGGATATCTGCCAACCCATAATGTGATTTACAATAAAACACAGAAGCCAGACGACCCAGTATGGAATGCCGGAAATTGTCGCAATCGTCGTATCTTTGCAGATCGAACTGGTGCGGCGGCAGGTGCTAATAAGCAACCCTATCTCGTGCAAAGTTATTTGCGCGATATGGGCGGGGGCAGTTATGTCCTTATGAAAGATTTAGTAACCCCGATTATGGTGCAGGGTCGCCAATGGGGTAATCTACGTATTGGATATAAACCTAGATAATCCATAGGAGGAGCTTCCTATTTATCAAAATAGGAAGCACTCTGTCCTCTTAGTTCTTTCATAACCCAGATTGACAGGGCGAATGTAATTGCCGCTCCCGCTTGGTGGGTCACAGCCAAATGCATGGGTACGGCTAGCATTAATGTAGAAATGCCAAGTGCTATCTGAAGGATAAGCATGCCAAATAATGCATTTATGGCATTTTTCGCACGTGGGGCAAGATCATGACGTTTAGAGGCGATCCATAACCAGATGATCACAATTGCTGTCAGATACGCCATGCTTCGATGATTGAATTGCACAGATTGCACTGTTTCAAAGAAATTGATCCACCATGGGTCACGCCAGAAATATCCATTTGGGAAGAATTCGCCATCCATAAATGGCCAGTCGTTAAATACACGACCTGCTCCTAAGCCCGCAACGAGTGCACCACTTATGGCGGTAAAGAAAATAACCGCATGGGCCATGGCACCTACGCGGCGAAAACTTCGTTGTACCGCTTTACGGCCCTGTTCAATTGGGGCTAAGAAATCAAGCATAACCCAGATTAAGTAGCCTAGGATCAAGAAGGCGACCCCCAGATGGGTTGCCAATCGATATTGACTGACATCTGTGCGATCAACAAATCCGCTTTTAACCATCCACCAACCGATCACACCTTGAAAACCCCCAAGCAAGAGTAAGGCTGTGAAATGACGTTTGTAACCTTTAGGAATTTGACCTCGTAACAAGAACCAGAAAAATGGAAGGCCGTATACAATGCCAATCATGCGTCCCCAGACACGATGGATATATTCCCACCAGAAGATATTCTGGAATTCTTCAAGGCTCATGCCAAAATTCGCAAGTTGGTACTCGCTGGTTTGCTTATACAGCTCAAATACCCGTGTCCATTCTTCTACGCCGATGGGAGGAATCCAACCAATAAACGGGCGCCATTCGACCATGGATAAACCAGATTCAGTCAGGCGTGTGATGGCGCCAATAATCATCATCATGAAAACCATAAACGCAGAAAGAGCCAGCCAAAGGCCAATATTGCGTTCCGTTTTAGTTTGTTGGGTCATATCTTCGTATCCATGGAATGAAGGTTATGTTTATTTGTTTGGCTGAGAGAATAGTCACCTTGCGGAATTTGCCAAGACCCCGCATACTTATTGCTAAAATAAATACGCATAAGAGGGGTAATTGGATGCGGTGGCCATTGGTAACTGGGGCTAATAATTTTGTTTTTCCGAATCTTTTGATTTTTTTAGAATCCATGCATGAATTTATGCCCGATGAAAAAATCTATGTTGCTGATTTTGGATTAACAGATGCACAGACTCGCTATCTTGAGGCTCAAGGGCATTTGTTACCCTTGCCTGAGAAATTGAGAGAGTATGATCATGCTTGGTATCGTAAAGCTTCGTTATATGATTATTTAATGCCGCTTGGCGTCGACGGCTTTGTTTGGCTGGATTGTGATATGATTCTCACCGAGGACTTCCGCCCGGCAATGGCTTCGATTATGGAAGAAATGGAAGCAACGGGCACGGATATTTCTATTTGTCAGGATGCCGGCGGTATGACCTTTCAAAGCTTTTATGATTTTGGCAAATCCCATGAGGCAGATATTGAACCATTTAAGAATTTAGCCGCAGCGATGGGATGCCCAATGGAAAGTGCGTATCTGAATTCTGGTGTTATGATTTTGAATGGTATGGAACTTCCAATGTTATGGGGTGCCATGACACGTAAACAACATCAATGGCTATTATTTGAACAATGTAGTTTAAATTTATTGGTTCAAAATGGTAGTCGCAAAATGAATATGCTGGATTGTCGTGAATGGAATGCACATGGACCATTTTTGGAAGATGTTATGACCGAAAGTGCACCATATGCATCACGTATTGTCCATGTAACTTCATCTGGAAAATTGCATTTTAATCAAGAATTTAAATATGATCACCTTGATAAAAGTATTTCCGGGAATTTGAAGTTGTTTGTTCGAGAAGATTTGAGGAAAATTTTGCTAGATAATTTCGCCAGGAGTTTTGAACGCAACGGCGAACAGATGATAGAGACAGGTCTGTTAGTTTAGTTAAAAGTTAAACGCGCCCTTCACGTTTTCTCTGAATAGGGTCATATTTTGATACCATGGGGTCAAACTGCCGTCGAAGCCCCATCGCCATTCCGGTGCTTTTTGCAAAATCAAATGTGTGCGAACGCCCAATGCACCAGCCAGATGGGCTGGACCTGTATCTGTTGTGATGACTAAATCAAGTTGATCCATGACCGCAGCCGTATCAATAAAGGCATCATTTCCATGATCCAGTTTCATACCTAGGTCAGTAACATTTTCTGGTAATTTTATTTTCTCTAACTCTTCCCTCCCATGAAGGCATTGTAGGATGAAATAATGACTGTCAGATTGCAGATGCGGCAAATAATCCGCAAATTTTTTGGACCGTCCTGTTTCTGCCTGAGAGGATGGGTCTCCTTGCCAGATTAGGCCTACTTTCTTTTTCCTGCCAGCATTTCTTAGTGTGTCTTGCCATCGTAGTCGATTATTTTCTTCTGCAGACAGATACGCTTTTGACCCAAGAAGTTCGGCTTCTGTATCGATCTTTAAGAAATGTGGTAAAGATAAAAGAGGGCAATGTATATCAGCCGTTTTGTCCGCAGCATCTGTTATCTTGATTTGTTGGCAATTGGTCTCTGTAAGCAAGGACCTTATCAGACGGGCCAAGCGTGGACGTACCCAGAATGTTACTTTACATCCTAATTCAAGTATCTTAGGGACAAAACGAGCAAACATAATCGTATCTCCCATACCTTGTTCATCATGAATTAAAATATGTTTTCCTTGAACATTTTCACCTTGCCAAAGAGGCATGGGGAGGTTGGGCATATCCATGGTTTCACGTGTCCACCGACTTTCATAATCTGCAAAACCTGCTTTAAAATTACCAAGAGCTAGATTCATACAGCCATGCTCAAAGCGAATCGTGGGGTCGCTTGACGCCATTTCAAGTGCTTGAGCCAGAAGATCAACTGCGACTTCAGGTTTCGCTAAGTCACGGGCACACATTGCGGCAAGTTTCAAGATCTGTGGATCACGTCCCGAATACTTTATTGCTTTTCGATAGGCGTCTAATGCGCCACTTTTCTCGTTTAGTCCTGATAATACATGACCAAGCCAAGTTTGAACTTGCCCGTCTTGAGGTAGTAGCTTTTCGGTTTTTAAAAGATGCTCTTTTGCTTTTTCAAGCTGCCCTGACTTCATCAAGGCGATCGTCAGATTGTGACTGGCGCCTCTATGATCTGGCATAAGATCAATGGATTTCTGCCAAGATTTAATGGCTTCATCTTCTAATCTTCCGGCGGCTTGAACTGTCCCTCGCCAAAACCAGGCTTCAGCATTACTACCTTCATGAATAATCCACATTTCTGCATGTTTTAAGGCACCCATGATATTGCCATTTTGCAGACAGGATTGAATGGAAACAGCTTGGCTCATATCATCTACCTATTGAATTGATAGTCTATAGATTAAAGTGATTTGCTTGGAATGCCCAATAAAAAACCCCGCATCAACTATGCGGGGTTTTTCAAGAAATCTTAAATTAAGATTTATTCGAAAACATTCAAAACTTCACCAATTGGGTGAGAATAATGAAGTGTAACAACTTCTGTACCAGGATTGCTGTCACCGATACCTGCATTTGATAAGTGGTAAAGGGATGCACCAATACGTGCGTTGTTATCAAACTCATAAGCAACTTCGATTGCTGAGCGGAATTCAATGGCATGTCCAAGGTCTTTACCATTGCCATCAGAATAGATACCTGGGGCGAATGACGGTGCGATAATAATGTTATCGGTTACATACCAGTCATAACGAACACCTGCATAGATATAACCAGCACCTTCACCTGTACCCATTACACCTACGAATGGGTTAAGATGGAAAATCTCACTACCGGAAATTAGTTCAACATGACCGGTTGCAGTTTGATCTTCATCATCGCCGTTCAAAGCATCGTAATAGCCAACACCAACACGCAAATATGAAGAATCATGTTCCTGTGCAAACGCAACAGAACTCATTCCAAAAATTAATGCTGCCCCTGCAGCAATCTTCCCCAATAACCTCAGCACGGCTACCTCACTTGATCCATTGTCTTTAAAATAAACAAACAAACTATATGTGTATAAAATAAACTTGTTTGCAGAATTCTCATTAATCTAGGTTAGGTATACTCAAATTATGGGGGATGGCAAAGTATTTATTCAAGTTAAATTAAAGAAAATCATATTTGGCTGGATATCGTGACAAGAATGCAACGTTCTGAAATTGATAAGGAAAATTACTGAGGGGCGCATATAGTATAGCTTTGATGATGCTTGTAATGGCTTGGGGTATTGACCAATCTGTCTTTCAAGCGTAAAAGAGCGCGCCTTTTATAAGATTATTGTCTTATTGGGGTGCTTTGTTTATCCCATAACTATATGGATATTCCGAGTTTTCGCGCCAAACTGATTCGTAGTGATACAAGTTTGTTTGGTTATCAAGTAAGAAAAGGCGTCAAAAGACGCTAATTGCTATGTAAAGGATTAATCCCATGGCTCGTCGTTGTATGATCACCGGCAAAACCGTGATGAGCGGTAACAACGTTTCTCACGCGATTAACAAGACTCGTCGTCGTTTTCTGCCAAACTTGCAGACAACACGTTTGATGAGCGAAGTTTTAGGCGAAGATGTTCGCTTGCGCTTGTCTACACGTGCATTACGCACAATCGAAGTTAAAGGTGGCTTGGATGCTTTCTTATTGGGCACACCAAATCGCAAACTTCCAGCTGAAGCGCAAAAGATCAAACGTCGCATTCAGAAAAAAGCAGCTGCTGCATCTTAATTAGATAAAGCATATTTGCTGAAGCATTTCTTGACCCGATCAATTTGATCGGGTCTTTTTTTTGTCTTAAATTTGCTATGTTCGCAAATTTTGCAACATATTTGCAGCTTCGATCATCTTATCGCGCGCTAAGAGTTGATCTGATGATTGAGGTAATATCGCAGTTAATAGAAACTCAATTTCAGCAAGGGCTGTTTCCCGATCAATACCACCTAATTGTAAGCCGCAGCGAAGCCATAACCCATCTATCGCAGTCGTCAATGTCATCGTTATTTGTTTTGCATGAGCTGTGGTCGTAATTTGTTTTAATGCGGAGTATAAGTTTGAATACATTCTGCGATAAATAACTGCCTGTATGCGTTGAAATTGCATATTGAAGGGAACTTCTGCACAAAGGTTGATCCAGCTATGGGCAACCTCGGGTTTAAAGGATGTATGGGAAAAGTTTGCTTGTACGATCGCGTATATTCTTTCCCATGGATTTTGAGCTACATTGAAGAGACAGACAACCTCTTTCCTGACGACCGAATTTGCCTCGCGCATCGCTGCCTCTAACAATTCATCTTTATTTTTATAATAATGAAGAATCCCTGCTTTAGATATCCCGGCCTCTTCAGCGACCCTATGTAGTGTAGTTCCCTGAATGCCATATTTTGTGAGAGTTTGATATGCCGTAATCGCCAATTCCGAACGGCGAATTTTTGCAATATTTTTCCGACCCATCGATAAGCCCCTTTCTTATTGCAGAATAATTTTTGTTGACTCATTAAGCAATACTGAACAATAAATATATTTACATACCATTTGGTAAGTTTATATTTTAATCGTTCAGGGAGGACGAAATGAATCAGCAAAAATATATCAAGAAAATAATTGCACCGTTACTTGCTGTCGCGTCAGTTTGGGCTGTGCCAAGTGTCGCTGCTGATAGCCAAAATTCATGTGACCTTGTACGCATGGCAGAACCAGGATGGACAGATTTGGCACTAACTACTGGAACAGCTTCAGTCATACTAAAGGGGCTAGGATATGACACAGAAACCAAGGTACTTGGTATTCCAGTCATATATGAAGCGATGGTGAACCGGGATCTCGATGTATTCTTAGGTTACTGGGATCCAGCCATGGAAACATATTTTGCAACCTACAAAGATACAGGGAAAATCAAAACAATTCACAAAAATTTGGACGGTGCGAAATTTACTTTTGCTGTGCCGAAATTCGTTTATGAGGCAGGCGTCACAGACTTTAGTGATCTGAAAGAACATGCTGATAAATTTGATAAGAAGCTTTATGGCCTTGAGGCGGGTTCAAATGAGCTAATGTTTGATGTTATTAATGACACGAAGTTTGGAATTACGGACTGGGAAGTGATTGAGAGCTCAGAACAAGGCATGTTGGCACAAGTCGATCGATCTATACGCCGAAATAAATGGATTGCTTTTGTCGGCTGGGCCCCTCATCCCATGAATACACGATTTGAGATTGAATATCTAACGGGTGGCGATGACCATTATGGTCCAAATTTTGGTGGTGCTTCTGTTTATACGCAAGTACGTGAAACGTATATCGATGAATGCCCGAATGTATCAAAACTCCTGAGCCAATTGACCTTTGACGTTCCGATGGAAAGTAAGGGGATGGGATATATTCTAGAAGATGGTATGAGCCCGGAAGAAGCTGGTATTTTGCTGATAAAAGAGAATGCCAATCTTTTGGATGGTTGGCTTAAGAATGTAAAAACACAGGATGGTGCAGATGGATTAACCTCTGTGAAGAAGTCATTAGGCTTATAGTCGGATGTTATTCAAAGCTTCTGAAGAAAAAAATGAAGTCATAAACGGGAAGCAGATATGTTATGTGGAAATAGGACAATCTGCTTCTCCGGTTCTGATTTTAATCGTTGGTCTAGGCATGCAGCTTGTGGAATGGCCTGTTGGTTTCATTCAAGCCTTATCAAGAAAATATCGACTAGTATTACTAGATAATCGCGACGCGGGGAAATCAGCTAGATATGGTCCTGTTCATGAAGAGACTGCGAAAAATTTTGATTGGCATTTAAGTGATATACGAGGGATGGAATATGATCTATTTGATATGGCTGTCGATATCATAGATTTGGCTGATCACTTATCTATTCGCAAATTCAGCTGTATAGGGTTTTCTATGGGCGGCATGATTGCGCAAATTGTAGCAGCTCAACATAGGGAGAGAGTTGAAGCTTTGGCATGCCTATGTAGTAGTGGTGGGACATTGCCTTTAGGGGCGACTAAGGAAGCTGAAAGTGTGATGAATGAAACCATGCACAATGCTCGGCATGATATTGAAACATATACTTATCGCTTATTTAAGAGTAGCCAATATTTTCTTGGAAATGCGCCTTTTGACACAAAGAAGCTTTTTATTGAAACTCAAAAACTCGTAGAACGTAGCTATAACCCAGGGGGGATATTTCGACAGGCGAAAGCTATCTATGGCACGACTGATCGACAGAAATTATTAGAGCAGATACATGTCCCAACCTTAATATTACATGGAATGGAAGATACTTGTATCCATCATACACATGCAGAGAATACGAAAAGATTAATATCTCTGGCCCGATTAGAGCTTCTACCAAAGCATGGGCATTATTTAAGCGACGAATTAGGCATGAGAGTACTTAATTGGCTTGCAGAGGTTCATTCTAAATAGAAAAAGCCCGGATTATCTATCCGGGCTTAATATTTTGGGTTATTTAACTGCGTAGCTCTGACAAGAAGTTGTCTACTTCACGCTTCATTTCGTTACTTTCATTTTCTAAATCTTGTGCAACGGTGTGTAGCTCTTGAGACAGCGCGCTAGTTTGTTCTGCTGCATTTGCAACTAACTCAATACGCTCACTCACATTACGTGTTGCGGTGGCTGTATTTTCAACATTCATCGCAATTTCACCTGTTGCCGCATTTTGTTCTTCTACCGCGGAGGCAATGCCGCTTGCCATTTCATCAATAGTATTGATCATTTGAGTTACTGCATTGATGTTTTCGGCACTGGCAACAGTTTGACCTTGAATAGCTTTAACCTGATCTTCAATTTGACCTGTCGCGCTAGATGTTTGGCTGGCCAAGTTTTTCACTTCATTCGCTACAACCGCAAAGCCTTTACCTGCTTCACCTGCACGGGCCGCCTCAATGGTCGCGTTGAGAGCCAGCAAGTTTGTTTGTTCTGCAATGTCATGAATAAGATTGACAACATCTCCGATAGATTGCGCGGCTTCTGAAAGACCGGATACTTCTCGGTTGGCTTCTTCTACTTGTTCCACACCGTCGCGCAAAGAGGTGGATACTTGTGCAACCTGACGAGAGATTTCTTGAATGGAAGAAGAGAGTTCTGTACTTGCAGCAGAAACTGTTTCCACATTTGTACTCGCTTCTGCTGTCACGCGGGACACTTCCCCGGCTTCATCGGTGGTTTGGGTGGCGTTAGATGCCATACGTTCAGACGTGCCTTGAAGTTGGGAAACTGATTTATTTACACTTTCAACGACATTGCGAATACGGCTTTCTAAGCTGTCAGCCATGGCTAAGGTGTCTTGGCGGCGACGTTCTGTATTCTCTTTTTCAATCTGATCCTGTCGGCTACGAAGTTCATCGTTATGCTTTGCTTGGTCACGGAAACCGACAACTGAGTCAGCCATTTCTCCCAACTCGTCCTTGCGGCCAATTCCTGTGATTTCTTGGTTATAGTCTTTATTGCCAATCGCCAACATGTTTTCACGTAAACCTAGCAAGGTGTTCGCAAAGTCACGACTAATTAGATATCCGATAATTAAAACAACAATTAAGCTGATGACAGCCACGCCGACAAATTCAAACAGGATTGAAAGAGCCGCAGCCTCTAGGTCATCAACATAAAGACCTGTACCTATATGATGACCCCATGGTAATGGTGCCGCATAGGAAACTTTTTCAAAGGCAGCGTCTTTATCTTCACCTGGTTTGGCCCAGACATAGCTAAAGAAGCCATTATTCTTACCCTTTGATGCCGCGAGTAATTCCTGAATTACAAATAATCCGTTTTGATCCTTAACTTGTGACATATCTTTGCCTACAAGTTTTGGTGCTGCGCCATGCATTTGTGCGATACCTTTTCCATCATAGGAAAATAGGTAGCCTGCGCCGTTATCAAATTTTATATCGGCTGCAACTTCATAGTATCTTTGCAGGGCTTCCTCTTTAGTAAGAATACCTTCATTAATTTTCTTTTGATAGCCTTCGGCAACATTGATTGCGGAATCAACAACAGATTTTATCTTATCCTTTCTGTCTTCCAGCATAACGGAAAAAATGGTTGAAGAGCCTAAAAATGAAATAATGGTTAAGCTAAAGACCATCAGGACGAGGAGGATTCCAAATTTTGCACGCATTTTTAAGTTTTTTATCATTTTCCGGCTCCCCATAATCCTATGAAGTCTATGTT
>NZ_SMMC01000166.1 GCF_009711445.1 Curvivirga aplysinae
AAGCATATCTTGAAAAGATATTCAACCAATTAGTTTAATAATGTTTTGTAAAGAACTTAAGGTATTGAAAATATTTAATGTTATAATCGTGAGGAGCGTGATACGTATTAAAAATCTTTACGTAATTCGTCTATTAAAGCTTCTATACCTAGCTGAGGACTACATAAAACAGTGGGAGAGAAGTCCACCAAATAATTAGGCACTTTATCCATACTTGCTTGTGCTAAAACAATCGTATCTGCATCACCTGTATTGTTCATTACATACCCTGCGATTGACTTGGAATATTGTTCAAAATTACCGACTTTAAAACTTTCCCATGCATTGGGTACAAAATGCATACTAATTTCCACGTTTTCTCTATCGAGTTCATGAGCTTTGTTGCAAAAAAGCTCCATCGTGGATTCTATCGTGGATTCTACAGCACAGATAATGGCGAGATTTGAACCTGATAAGAGTGATCTTTCTGCTAATAAATTGTCGATTCTTAAAATTTTGCATTTACCAATCCTTGGATATTTGTCTGCAATCACGCCAAGAGTAGAACAGGTAATGAGGATGGTATCTGCACCTTCACGTATTAATTCTTTTAAGACTGTATATCCTTCTTCTAGTAAAAGATCAGATACTCCACCTAGTTCTTCTGCCTTATCTAATAGATCTTTATGAACAACTTGCTTGATCGTAAAGTCATGTTGATATGGTTTAATAAGAGGACTAAATCTTTGTATATGCACGTCTGCACTATGCAGAAGATAAACAGTTTTTTTAGGCATTGGAACGGATACCTTCGATGGGTAAAAAAATAAGTAGGCAATGGAAACATAAAAATAACGATTTGGGAATGAATATAAGTGATTTTTTGTTAGCTATTTTCGATACTTTTCCTTAAAACGCCTATCATAGAATAAAAGCTCGTTTTCTTAGGCCAAAAGTCAGGATTTACTATGTTTACAGGCATTATCACAGATAAAGGTCGTATCCGTGCAGTTACCAAAGCAGGAGATACACGATTTGAAGTCGAAACAATCTATGATGTTGATAGCATAGATATGGGGGCTTCCATAGCCCATTCAGGTGTCTGTCTGACTGTGGTTGAAAAAGCATGTGAGAATGGCCAAAACTGGTTTGCTGTTGAAGCGTCGGAAGAAACTTTATCTTTGACCACGGCGCGCAATTGGGATGTTGGTACTGTGTTGAACCTAGAGCGTGCGTTGAAAATGGGCGATGAGTTAGGTGGTCATTTTGTTTTAGGGCATGTTGACGGTGTGGCAGAAATCACTATGAAAAAGCCTGAAGGCGATAGTCTTCGTTTTCAATTTCGCGCGCCTGAAGAATTAAGAAAGTATATCGCAGCAAAAGGGTCTGTGGTTTTGAATGGCGTATCATTGACCGTTAATGAGGTTGAGGGCGATGTTTTTGGTGTAAATATCATCCCGCATACAGCACAAGAAACCACCTTTGGTGCTTCACAAGTTGGCGATCAAGTGAATATAGAAGTTGATGCGTTAGCCCGTTATGTTGGACAATTACTAGCCGCACGTGATTAATTTCGTTATTCTTTGAATAATTTAAAGATAAATACTCCTGCAAAAGGTAGAAAAATGTCAGATCAACAAAAAGAAACAGTCATGAAAACATCCACAAATGCGGATTTAGCTGTTCTTTCCCCAATCGAAGATATTATTGAAGATGCTCGTAATGGACGTATGTTTGTCTTGGTTGATGATGAAGACCGTGAAAATGAAGGCGATCTTGTAATACCTGCGCAAATGGCAACACCCGCTGCGATTAATTTTATGGCAAAATATGGACGTGGTTTAATTTGCCTGACATTGACGCCAAAACGTGCAGATGAATTGGGTCTTCGTTTGATGCCACAATCAAATGCAAGCCGTTTTGGCACGGCCTTTACGGTATCCATTGAAGCGCGTGAAGGTGTCACAACTGGTATTTCTGCCCCGGATCGTGCACGCACTGTTGCGGTCGCAATTGATCCTGAAACAACAGATGCAGATATCACAACACCGGGACATGTTTTTCCGTTGGTATGCAAGGAAGGTGGCGTTTTGGTACGTGCGGGGCATACTGAAGCAACGGTTGATATTTCGCGTTTGGCTGGCTTAAACCCATCTGCTGTTATTTGTGAAATCATGAATGAGGAAGGTGAAATGGCTCGACTTCCTGAACTCATTGAATTTGCAAAGCATCATGATTTGAAAATTGGCGCTATTGCAGACTTAATCGCCTATCGTCGACGTCATGATCATATGGTACGACGTAGTGAAGAAACAACAATAGAGTCTGCTTTTGGTGGGGAATTTAAGTTACATGTTTATGTGAATGAGCTGTCTTATGCGGAACATGTCATCCTTGTGAAAGGCGATATCACGCATGGCGGACCCGTGATGGTGCGCATGCATGCTATGAATGTGTTGGAAGACGTATTAGGGGACAAGTCACGAGGCAAAGATACAGAACTTCAAAAATCGATGGAAATCATCGGTGAAGAAGGTCGTGGTGTGATTGTTTTAATTCGTGAACCTCATGCGAAATCATTATCTTCCAAGGTGCGCGCGAAAGAGAATCTACCACCCGTTGATGATGATGAAATTCAAGACTTACGTGATTATGGGGTTGGGGCTCAAATCCTGTTGGATTTGGGGATTGATGAAATGATTTTGTTATCTAACACAGATAAAAACATTATTGGGCTGGACGGATACGGGTTAAAAGTAGTAGAACGCCGCTCAATTGACTAAACAGACAATTGATTTGGGTGTGGGAATACGCCAGAATGCAGCATATCTTTTAAAGCTGCTTCGCTGTTATTTGATATAGGATATAGGAAAATGAGTGAGCAAAAGCCACATATTATGATTGTAGAAGCCCGTTTTTATGCGGATTTAGCCGATGAAATGGCAGCTGGTGCAATCGAAGCAATCGAAGCCGAAGGGGCAACTTATGAACGTTTTGAAGTTGCCGGTGCCTTGGAAATTCCTAGTGCAATTAATTATGCAATCCTGAATCAAGAATTAAATGATCAACACCGTTTTGATGGTTATATAGGTCTTGGCTGCGTTATTCGTGGTGAGACGACACATTATGATTATGTTTGTGGCGAAAGTGCCCGTGGTATCATGGATTTGCAACTAAACTATGGCCTCGCAATTACAAACGGTATTTTAACGGTAGAAAATGGTGACCAAGCTTGGGCACGTGCGAATCGTTCTGATAAAAACAAAGGTGGTGCCGTTGCCATCGCCTGTCTGGATATGATTAAATTGAAACAACAATTCGGGCTATATCCAAGATGAGTAAAGAAAAAGAACTTTCCGGCAAAACAAAGCGTTTACGTTCCGCACGTTTAGCAGCCGTTCAATCTTTGTATGGTATGGAACTCGCGAAGCATTCTTTAACGCGTGTTATTGGCGATTTTGCCCATCGCGGTGGTACTGCAGAATTAGAAGAGCAGGAATTAGCCGCGGATTCGAAATTATATCACGATATTATGCGTGGTGTGGAAGAGCGAAAAGTTGATCTTGATAAAATTCTCGATAATGTGATGGCTAATCGTAAGGTGGAACGCCTTGAGATTGTGATGCGCGCTATTCTTCGTTGTGGTGCATATGAAATTATCGGTCGCAGTGATATCGATGCCCCAGTAAGCATTAGTGAATATGTGACGATCGCAACTTCCTTCTTTGATGGTTCGGAGCCTTCATTTGTGAATGGTGTTTTAGACAAAGTGGCACGCACTGTGAGTGACTTTGATTTCGATGCAGACGACGAAGAAACTGACGAAGAAAGCGATCCTTTAGCGGAATAGATTATGGAAATTGGTCTTGAATTCAATCGCATAGAGAAATTTTTTAAGCCTCTGACTGAAAAACTGTCAGGGGCTTTTGCTTTGCTAGATGATGCGGCCGAATTGACATTTACAACTGATCAGAAAATTGTTGTAACCACTGATACCATTGTCGAGGGTATTCATTTTTTAGGATCAGAAAACCCTTCATCTATTGCACGAAAGTTATTAGGTGTGAATCTATCTGATCTCGCTGCCAAAGGCGCAAGTCCGCATAGTTACAGTTTGTCTTTGGGGATGCCAGATCAAGTCGGAGATGTCTGGTTAAGAGAATTCACGTCAGGTCTATCTTACATGCAAGATCGGTATGGTATCGTTTTATCAGGTGGTGATAGTGTTAGAGTTCCTGAGCAGATTGTGCTTACTGTAACAGCGATTGGCGTTGTTCCAGGGATTGGGATGATACGACGCGATACAGCTGAATTTGGCAATGATATTTATGTGACAGGTTTTATAGGTGACGGTTCTTTAGGGCTTTTGGCTGCGCAAAATAAACTGTCATCGGATTATCTGGCGGACCGATACTATCATCCGCAGCCTCGCATTGAGTATACAAATCTTTTGCGTGAATTCGCGACATCGTCAATGGATGTCTCTGATGGATTAATAGCGGATACAGCGAAACTGATGAAGGCTTCCAAATTATCTGCCGAATTATTTCAAATGAATATTCCTTTATCCGATGAAGTTAAGAAACTCGTGATGTATGATAAGGCTTACTTGGAAACGGCGCTTACGGGTGGCGATGATTATGAAATTTTATTCACATGTTCCTCAGAATTACGAGAGGCATTATTGTTACGTGCTAGAGAACTAAACCTGACAATTTCGAGAATCGGGGTAGTAAAACATGAGGGGAAAGAGTTGGTCACTGTGATTGGTGAGAACGAAAAAAAACTTACTTTCCAAAAGTTTGGATATTCCCATACTTGACGAAACATATTTCTCATGGGCATGTAGCGACTCGTTATGAAAAAGATTTTAATCATACTCATTATATTGCTTTTGCTTGGGGGAGGCGGCGGCGCTGCGTATTTCTTTCTCTTTATGGGAGATGACGCTGATACACCACCTGTTCCAGAAGAATTACCTCCACCTCCACCCCCTGTATTTCTGGACGGGATGGAAGGTTTGACGATTCCAGTGATTCGAAATGGACAAGTTGTTAAATTTATTTTGATCAATGTTGCTGTTGAATTGACCGAAGAACAATATGTACCTTTAGCTCAATCTTATATCCCAAAACTGCAAGATCAGTTTTTACGTTCAACGCATGCATATTTTGCTGGTATGCCTATTGAAAAGCCTGTTAACGTAAGGGCGATTGCAAATCGTTTAAAGAAAATTGCCAAAGAAACTTTAGGCACAAAAGTCGTTAAAGATGTCTTTGTCGAAGGCATTTTCGAAAGAAAAGGAAGTTAAATGTCTGGACAAGCTGGTCTGGCCATGAGCGATGCGTCAATGAAGCGTACCGTTTGGTTACTCGCGAGTGGGCTTTCTCTATCACAGATGGGATCTGTGATGGTTATTATCGTTACCAGCCTTGCAGGGACGATTTTGATGCCAGATGGTAACTTTCCGACACTTGCTCTCACATTACAATTTTTAGGCACAATGCTTTCTACGATTCCGGCTAATATGATTATGCGCCGTATTGGGCGCAAAGCGGGTTTCACTATTGGTCAGATAGTTGGTATTTTAGGGGCTGCCTTATCAGCATATGCCATCATGGAAGGCAGTTTTGAATTGTTTTGTGCGGGTGGCTTTTTATTAGGTATTAATAATGCTGTGTGGTTTTACTTCCGTTTTGCAGCGTCTGAAGTTGCTACGGATGCATATAGAAGTAAGGCTATTTCTTATGTTATGACAGGTGGGGTGATTGCCGCAATTTTCGGTGCTGAGATAGCCAAACTTACCGAAACCGCATTAGCGCCTTATACATATGCAGGCTGTTATGCGGCCATTATTGTTTTATGTTTAATAACAATCGCTATTCTTCAATTTATTGATATTCCAGGATTAAGTGAAGAAGAGAAAAAAGACACCGGACGTCCTCTTATAGAAATCATTAAGCAACCTTTATTCGTGTCTGCGGTTGTTGCTGCAATGATTGGTTATGGGGCTATGTCCCTAATTATGACAGCAACGCCTTTGGCGATGGTTGCTTGTGGGTTTGAATTTGATGATTCTGCCTTTGCGATCCAATGGCATGCAGTTGCTATGTATGCACCAAGCTTTTTTACGGGGGGACTAATTAAAAGATATGGCGTTATTCGCATCATCTTTATTGGTATTGCCTGTATGTTTGCAACAATCGGAATCAATCTATCTGGCATCGAGATGTTGAATTTTGTTAGCAGCTTGGTTTTATTAGGGATTGGGTGGAATTTCATGTTTGTTGGAGGCACCGCGTTGCTTACTGAATCATATACAAACTCTGAACGTAACAAGGTTCAGGGATTTAATGATTTTCTAGTATTTGGAACGGTCGCTTCAACAAGCTTAACGGCCGGGTATTTACAACAGGCGATTGGTTGGGATGCAGTAAATATCGCAGTTATTGTGCCTCTAGGTATTGCAACTATTGCAGTTGCATTATCTGTAAAAGCTCATAAAAAATATGCGAGAAGTCATGCGGTAGAAGATGCATAATATGATTAAAAAATAAAAAGGCTCTATTCACGGAGCCTTAATTTTTTTCTTAGTTTAATTTTCCGAAGTTACCAAACATTTGCTGAAGAATACCAATTTCATGTCCAGCTGTTGGCGTGATATTATCGTCCATTGAGATCCTTTTGATATCTTCTAAATCATATGCTTTATGCTCTTGATAAATACCTGCATCATTAAATCGAAATGCGATGACATTCATCTTAGTTAGCTCAGCTTCAAAAAAACCAAATCTCTCGAATTCTTGAAACATATAATACCATACCTCAGAATCAAATGTTCCGATTGTCGTAGGCGGCCCTAAAACTTTTAAGAAAGTTTCCTTATTAGCCTGTCCAACATGAAATAATTCCATCTGTTCTGGACGTGGGTAGTTCCCATGTGTTGAAATACGTGGGGAACAAGCAGATAATGTTGCAGCTATCACAACCGTGAGTACAGATGTCTTTATAATTTTGGCAAATTTTGATGTGTTATCCGATGATTTGGAAAACATGAATAAGACCTTTTATCTTGCTTTTTTCTTTGCTTCTCACTCTGCAAGCTGCTACTAGCCCGCCGAATAGATTATATCTATAAAGAAAATGAATTGAATTTTAATAACTATTGCCTAACTCTTTTATTAGGGAATAGCAAGTTTCCAAATTAGATGCTAGCTGATTTGCCTTTTGGCTTTCAAGTCTCTGTTTTATGAAGGGTGTAAAATGCCATTATCTTGGGTTTTGGATTTGTTTAAAGGTGCTGCTGATAAAGGCCCTGTTGGTACGCTTTATTCAAATATAGTAGCACAAGCACGTTCTGTTTCTTTTTATCGCGATCTTGGCGTTGCAGATGATTTAGATGGACGATTTGATATGATCGCCTTGCACTATTTCTTGGCTATGGATCGTATGCGTCAAGATGAAACTTTGATGGAAATTAGCCAAAAGCTTGCCAATCTTGTCATCGCTGATATGGATCGCAGCCTTCGTGAAATGGGGGTCGGTGATATGAAGGTTGGCAAAAAAGTACAGGATATGGGGTTAGCCCTTTATGGGCGTATGGAAATGTATGACCATGCCTTGATGGAAGAGATAGAAGACAGCCAGAAGTCAAAACTTGGGGAAGCAATTATGCGTAATGTCTATAGAAGAAATGAAGATATTTCCTCAAATGCGCAAAAGATTGTTGATTATGTTTTTTCACAGAGAGAATATTTGAAATTAAACTCAACCGATGAAATTGCTAATGGTCATCTGAAGTTTGAGAAGATTAAGGAATCATAAAATGGCACCAAATGATAATTCTGAGATTCAAAACTCAGCACCAGAATTCAGTCATGAGGTTGAAGTGGACAAAGTTCCATCATTAGGACGTATGTTTAAGTTGACGGCTTCACCTGAAGAGCGAGCCGCATTGGCAACACGACTTGATTTGCTTGAGTTTGATGAGTTTCGTGCTGAAATGAAGGTCAAACCGCTTGGTCGTAGCTCTATCATACGTGTGGAAGGCAAGATCATTGCTAAGCTTGCTCAGCCATGTGTGGTCAGCTTAAGACCTGTCCCTGCAATTATCGAAGAAGAATTTGAACTTGATTTTGCACCTGAAACAGATTCGGATGTGGTCGAAAGAGAATTTGTTTTATCAGAAGAAAATGACTACGAACCATTGGAAGGTGGTATAATTGATGTTGCTGAAGTTGCAACGCAGCATTTATCTTTATGTCTTGATCTATATCCTCGTGCAGATAGTGCAGATATCTACGAAGTGCAGAAAGACGCAGAGGCATCAGGTCGTAAATTTGAAGTGAATGGAGATAAATTAAATCCGTTTGCAGCGCTTTCTAAGTTGAAAGATCAAAAAAAATAAGTATTTTTGTCTCATTGGACTTGCGGAATGCTGTCGAATTGGTTATGAACAGCGCCGTTTCGCATATAGCTAAATGAGTAGCTATATGTATGTAAGGTTTTACCCGGATAAGAAGTTGAGTATTGAACAATGGCTGTTCCGAAGAGAAAGGTGAGCCCATCTCGCCGTAATATGCGTCGTGCACATGATGCTTTGAGCTCAAACGCACATCAAGAATGTTCCAACTGTGGTGAATTGAAGCGTCCTCATCACGTTTGTGGTTCTTGTGGTCAGTATGACGGTCGTGAGGTTGCTGAAGCTTCTGCTTAAGTTTGAAGTTTCAGTCTCAGGATAGAGTATGACTGAATTAAAACCACTGGTTCTGTCACTTGACGCAATGGGCGGCGATCATGCGCCGGAGATTGTAGTCAAGGGAGCGGCACTGGCCCGGGAAAAGTTACCCCAGGCCAGTTTTCTGCTTTTTGGCGATGAAAAAAGACTTAAACCATTAGTCGATGCACAACCAAGCTTGGCTGGCTGTGTAGATATCCGCCATACGGATCAGATGGTTAAAAGTACGGATAAACCGTCTAATGCGTTACGCAATGGACGTAAATCCAGTATGCGCCTTTCTATTGATGCTGTGAAAGCTGGCGAAGCCGATGCGGCTGTTTCCGCTGGTAATACAGGAGCATTGATGGCGATGGCCATGTTTGGGCTGCGCACATTACCAGGTATAGATCGACCTGCGATTTGCACGGAATTGCCTAATCTACACGGCACGAGTTGTATGTTAGATTTAGGCGCAAATGTCGAATGTGATGCAGAAAATCTAGTTCAATTTGCAGTGATGGGCGAAGTTTTCGCTCGTACGGTGATGGGACGAGATAAGCCTTCCATCGGTTTATTAAATGTCGGTGTGGAGGAGTTAAAAGGCCGTGATGAAGTGAAACTTGCGGCACAAATGCTAACAGAAACTAATTTACCAGTTAAATTTCATGGTTTTGTAGAGGGAGATGATATTACTCGTGGGACCGTCGACGTTATTGTTACAGATGGTTATACAGGTAACATTGCCTTAAAAACGATGGAAGGCATGGGAACAATGCTTGTTTCCTTCTTTCGTGATGCCTTTAAAAGCAGTTTAATGGCGAAATTAGGATATCTATTAGCATCCGGCGCGATGAAGCGATTAAGTAAACGCGTTGACCCTCGATTATATAACGGTGCGGTCTTGCTAGGCCTAAATGGAATCGTGGTAAAGAGTCACGGTGGTACTGACGAACTTGGATTCGCCAATGCTATTGGTGTGGCTGCTGATATGGCTGCCAACGGATTTATGGAAAAAATAAAAGAAGATTTTGAGACCATGCGTCAAGATGAGAAAGCTTGACGCTTATTTTGTTGGGTCTATTAAATCGGGAAGCGGGTAGCTGTAATGTATCGTTCTGTCGTTAGAGGCGTTGGCTCTTATTTGCCTGAAAAAATTATGACCAACGATGATCTTTCGCAAATCGTTGATACCTCTGATGAATGGATTCGTAAGCGCACAGGTATTGAGCGCCGCCATATTGCCGCTGATGATGAATTTACGAATGATCTGGCCGTTGCGGCAGCTGAACGCGCTTTGGCTGCGGCTGATATGTCCGCAGCAGATATCGATCTTGTTATTTTGGCAACAACTACACCTGATAATACTTTTCCAGCTACAGCAGCAAAAGTGCAGGCGCGCCTTGGTGTGACTAAAGGCCCTGCATTTGATGTGCAGGCTGTTTGTAGTGGTTTTATCTTTGCGATGACACAAGCGGACAACATGTTACGTCTAGGTCAAGCGAAGCGCGCCTTGGTTATTGGTGCGGAAATTTATAGTCGTATTCTTGATTGGGAAGATCGTTCCACTTGCGTATTGTTTGGGGATGGTTCTGGTGCAATTGTACTGGAAGCTGTCGATTCAGAAGGTGCGAATAATGAACGTGGCGTGTTAACGACTATCCTTGGGACTGACGGGGCTAACTATGATAAGCTCTATGTAGATGGCGGTGTTGCAACTTCCGGGAATGCGGGGTGTGTAAGGATGGCAGGACAAGATGTTTTCCGTCAAGCTGTCGCGCGTATGAGTGAGTCTGTTGAAGAGGCTCTTGAAAAAGCCGAGCTAACGAAAGACGATTTGGACTGGTTAGTACCGCATCAAGCAAATATTCGTATTATTGAGCAGGTCGGCAAAAAACTTGGCGTATCACGTGATAAGGTGATGATCACAGTACAAGAACATGCCAATACTTCTGCTGCGACTGTACCTTTAGCCATGACACATGGCGTAAAACACGGTCATTTTAAAGAAGGTGATGTGATCGCGTTGACCGCAATGGGGGGCGGTTTTACCTGGGGTGCAATTGTTTTGCGTTGGTAACAAGCCAATAACTACCTAGTTAAAATCATTTTTGAATCTCTTTTTGATGATTTTTCTAATATTACCCTTACATTTTTAGAAGTTTTGTGGAATCATGTAGTTAAGAAGTTTAGTGCGATTGACGCAATAAGCTATTGTGATTTATAAAGACTTTAGAAACTAGAATGTCGGTCCATCCGATTTGACACGGGAAGGGATTTAAAATGTCCGATAGAACAGTTACCCGCGCAGAGCTCGCTGAAGCTGTATATGAAGAAGTTGGTTTGTCTCGTAATGAATCTGCTGATCTGGTTGAAGCGGTTTTGAATGAAATGTCCAATGCGCTCGTAGAAGGGGAATCTGTTAAGATTTCTTCTTTCGGTAGTTTCTCAATCCGAAGTAAGGGTGAACGTATTGGTCGTAATCCAAAAACTGGTGAAGAAGTTCCTATTTCTCCGCGTAAGGTTTTGTCTTTCCGTCCAAGCCATGTGTTAAAAAACGCAATCAATGATTCTCTGTATCCAGAATAAGAATTAGCTAGAGATTTTCTATGAGTGATGCCGCCAGCGGAAGTGGCCGTCGTGCTAGTCGACGTGCCAATAAGTCTTCACGTGCCTTTCGAACCATTAGCGAAGTTTCGACTCACCTTGATGTGCCTCAACATGTATTAAGATTTTGGGAATCAAAGTTTTCTCAGATCAAACCGATGAAACGTGGTGGTGGGCGTCGTTACTATAGGCCTGAGGATGTTGCGTTACTTACCCGTATTCGTGATCTTTTGTATAATGAAGGATATACGATCAGAGGTGTACAAAAACTGTTAAGAGAGAAGGGAATCAAATTTCTTCTTGCTGATGCAGTTATCGAATCTGAAGAAGATAATATCAATGATCAGCCTAGTATACTTGATGCGATCGTTGAACGGGGTGGACATCCAGGTGCTGATAGTTCCGAACTAAATCAGGTGGACAAGATGGAGCTCCTTTCAATTCGTGAGGAGTTGTTATCTATTCGTAATGCTTTAATAGGATTAACTTAATTTTTTGACATTCTTTCTGGTTGATTTGCCAAATGCTCCCCTGTAAAAATCCTTTTATCGGAACGGACTGTAGCGCAGCCTGGTAGCGCACTTCACTGGGGGTGAAGGGGTCGGAGGTTCGAATCCTCTCAGTCCGACCAAAAATTTAAAGCCTTGATAAATTTATTTTTATCAAGGCTTTCTTATATTTAATCTCATAATCTACCTGTCAGATAGCTGCGTCTATTTTGTACGAAAGTTTGAATTAGTTAGTCTTATTTCTTTAAAAACTATGGGTGACATTGTTACGTATCTTCCTTATATGAAAAGCTATTGTTATAAGATAAACAACATCCTTGATCAGGATCGGAGAAAGTAAATGAAAAAAACAATCTCGCTCTCAGTATTCGCAGTTGCTTCTGCATTGGTTTTATCTGCATCTGCTATGGCAGGTGATGCGGCAAATGGTGAGAAAATTTTCAAAAAGAAATGTAAGACTTGTCATGTTGTAGAAGCAGGTAAAAAGCCAAAGGCAACAGGGCCTAATTTGGCAGGTTTCTTGACGCGCCCGTCAGGAACATCTGATTATAAACATTCGAAAAAACTCGCTGCAGCAGCAATTACCTGGAACGAAGAGACGCTTGATCAATGGCTCCAAAACCCAAGAAAGATGGTTAAAGGTAGTCGTATGTCCTTTAAACTCAAGAAAGAAAAAGATCGTCAGGATGTCATTGCGTATTTAATGACCATTGGAAGTTAATAGTCAGCATTTTGAGAAAAAAGGCCGCCTTAAATTAGGCGGCTTTTTTATTTAACTCTGGGAGCTTGTCCAAAGGGTATTGATGTCAAAAATAGTATGACACAACTTAAAACGATTGCAGGACCACTTGGTAGATCCCATTGGTAGGATGCAGATAATCCAGCGATAACAGCGATACATCCCAAAATGCTTGCAAAGAAAGCCATCTGTTCTGGCGACTTGGATAATCGTCGTGATGCAGCTGCTGGAATGATTAATAACGCTGTAATCAAAAGCATGCCAATCACTTGAACGGACAGCGCAATAACGGCTGCAATAAGCAACATATATGTAATTCTTACTCTATTAACAGCTAACCCTTCTGCACGAGCCAGTGTTTCACTTATAGTAATCGCAATCAAATTACGCCAGATCAAAATGAGAATCGCAAATAGGGCCATAGCAGCTAAAGACGTTGTAACAATATCAACGGAATCCACTGCCAGAATATCACCAAATAGGTATCCCATAAGGTCTAGTCGGATGTCTTCAATTAAACTGACTAGAACGATTCCTGCCGCTAAACTACCATGCGCCAAAATACCTAATAATGTATCATTAGCAATAAGGCGCTGATTCTGGGCAAAGAAGAGTAATATTGCGAAGCCAAAGCACGTGAATAACACCCCAATGATCGGATCTGCTCCTAAGACCAACCCGAATGATGCGCCCATTAATGCTGTATGTGCCATTGTATCCCCGAAATAAGCCATTCGCCTCCATACGACGAAACAACCGATTGGGCCTGCAATCAGCGCGATGATAAGGCCAATAATGATGGCGCGTATTAAAAAATCATCCATTTGAAACACTCATATTAATGGGAATGATTACAGTTTGGGCCATGTTCATGACCTTTACTTTCGCCAGGCGCGACAATTGTGCCATCCAGATCATGTTCATGGTCATGATGGTGATTATAAATTGCAAGATTGTTTGGTATATTTCCACCAAATAGAGCTTTATAAGCAGGATCAGAGCTCACCGTTTCCGGCTTACCTGCGCAACAGATATGACCATTGAGACAAACCACATGATCTGTTGCCGACATAACAATATGAATGTCATGTGAAATCAACAAGATACCACATTTCTCTTCGTCCCTAACTTTTTCAATCAATGCATAAAAGTCAGCTTGCCCTGCATAATCAACGCCTTGTGCTGGTTCATCCAAGACTAGGAGATCGGCTTTTTGAGAGATTGCTCTGGCCAGTAAAACACGTTGCATTTCACCACCCGATAGGTCGGACACCATCTCGTCCAGTAAGTGATCCGCTTTGGTTTTTTGCAGCGCTTCAGTTGCATCTTTTTGAGATACTTTTTTGGTCAACTGCATCAACCGTTTAACGGTTAATGGCATAATTGGATCGACAGCAAGTTTTTGTGGAACATAGGCAACAGATAAATCTTTTTTTGTTCTCACTGCACCTGAATCTGCTTTTTGTAAGCCGATCGCAATTTCCAGTAAGGTGGATTTACCAGCACCATTCGGACCAATAAGAGTTACAATTTCATTTCTACGAAGTGTAATATCGGCATTCTTAAGAATTTCTTTGCCAGATTTTGCAAGACATATGCCTTTAGCTTCAATTAACACTTCTGGAAGAGGGGCAGTCATAAAGCCGCATTTCCTTTATCATTGGCGAGACATTCTTCACAAGTAGCCGTGATTTCAAGAATCGCTTTTGAAATTTTAAAGCCTGCATCTTCAGCTTTCTTTTGTACAAGAGATGCGAGTTCTTTATCGCAGCTCTCTGTCGCCTTATTGCAAGCTTCGCAAATAATAATTTGGCAAATATGATGATGTTCAGGATGATTACAAAGTATATAAGCATTTAGGTTTTCAACTTTGTGAACCAAGCCATGTTCAGTTAGGTAATCTAATGCCCTATAAACCGTCATTGGAACAGCATTGCTTTTTACTTTTTTAAGTTCATCCAAAATATCATATGCGCCTTTTGGGCTATCGCTACTTTTTAAGATATCAAGAACAGACTTACGATCCGTGGTCAGTTTTATTGGTTTTGCAGACATATATATCATCCATTATGTTATAAAATTGTTATAACATCACGTTTTTGGATTCGGCAAGGCTTGCTGCTTCGTTTCTATATAAATCGGGAGCAAATGACACCCTCTCAAACTTTATTTTCGATCTGTACTTGGCGGATGCCCATAATGTTCGCGGTAACATCGAGAGAAATGGGCTGAAGACGTGAAACCGCAACTTACAGCGACATCCAATACGGATAGATCGGTTTGCTGAAGCAATTTTCGAGACTTTTCCAACCGCATGCGCCGATAATATGCGCCAGGCGTATTTTTAAGAGCCTTTTGAAAGGCGCGTTCAAGCTCTCGTAAAGAAATGCCTAGTAGGTCTGCAATATCACTTGTGCGTAATGGGTCTTCAATATGAGTTTCCATTTGTTCGACTGCTTGGATTACGTATCGGTTACTTGTTGCAAGTCGATGACCTGTATCCATACGTTGTGGTTCATGCCCTTCACGCATGCGATTGTAGCTGATCTGTTCTGCGACTGCGACGGCGAGATCCCGTCCATGCTGCATACTGATCAACTGCAACATCATATCGGTGCCTGCGGTTCCACCAGTTGCTGTAAAGCGTTGACGATCAACAACATAAAGATCACGTGATACATTAACTTTTGGAAAATGTTCAGGAAACGAATCTATATGTACCCAATGGATAGTCGCTTTATATCCATCTAATAAACCTGCAGCAGCCAGAATATGGCTTCCGGTATCAATAGCACCCAGAAGGGCCCCGCGGCTACCTTGACGCCGTAACCAGCCAAGACCTTTATCCGTAGCTGCGATTTCTGGATGATGACTGGCACAGGTCAGGATCATGGGTAGAAAATCTATATCGTCAATTGAACAATCGACAGGTACATCCATTCCACTACTGGCTTTGACTGGTTGACCGTCTTCAGACAATAAAGTCCAATCGTAAAGGGTTTCCCCTTTAAGCCAGTTTGCGATTCGCAACGGTTCAGACGTTGAGGCGAATGCCATCAACGAAAATTCTGGCAAAAGAAAAAAGCCTAGTTTTTGTGGCTCATTACCTAGATTCTCACCAAATTCCATTCGATTGCCTTTTAACATTTTGCGACAATAAAGTCGTCGTTTTTCGTCAATGCGCAATTTATCATTCAAAAGTCGATTTCGGTCAAAGGAAAAATGAACTTGTTACATATTTTTTTTAGAGTTGACCGAGGAATGACTAGAAAAGTCTAGAAAATAATAAGGGCTGGAGAAAAATATATGTCAGAAATTAAGACATTCGGTATCATTGGTGTAGGCGTAATCGGGGCTGGTTGGGCCGCGCGTGCGTTGGCCCATGGATTAAAGGTAGTTGCATGGGACCCTGCGCCGGATGCAGAAAAACGACTCCGCGCCGGCGTTGAGAATGCCTGGCCTGCGTTACAAAAAGTTGGCCTGTTTGAAGGCGCTAGTCTGGATAATCTTTCCTTTGCGTCGTCACTTGAAGAAATGGCATCTCAAGCTGACTTTATTCAAGAATCTGCACCAGAACGTTTGGAATTAAAAACAAAGATTCATGCGGATCTTGATGCGGCTGCACGTCCTGATGTGATTATCGCATCTTCTACTTCTGGTCTTTTACCTACTGATTTTCAAAAAGAAGCAAAACATCCAGAACGTATTCTGGTAGGTCATCCGTTTAATCCAGTTTACTTATTACCACTTTGTGAAGTTTTAGGGGGAGAGAAAACCTCTGATGATAACATCAAAAGAGCAATGGAGTTCTACGAAACTATCAGCATGTACAGCCTGAAGGTTCGTAATGAAATTGAAGGTTTTTTGTCAGACCGTCTTCAAGAAGCTCTATGGCGTGAAAACTTACATATGATCAATGATGGTGTGGCGACGCCTAAAGAAATGGATGATGCAATCATTTATGGTCCGGGGCTTCGTTGGGCATTTATGGGGGTGAATAAAACTTTTACCTTGGCTGGCGGTGATGCAGGTATGCGTCATTTTATGGAGCAGTTTGGTCCGGCACTGGAACTACCATGGACGAAATTAAAAGGGCCTGAATTCACCGATAAATTGGTAGATGCCATGGTGGATGGCACTGCTGAATTTACGGAAAACACGACGATCAAGAAGCTTGAGCAAATGCGCGATGATTGCCTGATTGCGATCATGAATGCATTGCGCAACTTTAAAGAAGGTGCAGGTGAGCTAGTTCACAAAAACGAAGCACGCCGTATTAAAGCTGTTCAAGAATTCCAAAAATGGGAAAAAGGTACTGAAATCGGCGCGCCATTATCCCTATATCAAAACCAATGCTTACCTGAATGGGTTGATTATAACAGTCATATGACAGAGGCAGCTTACCTAACGGCAATGGGATGGGCGACAGATGCCTTGTTCCGCTTCATTGGCGATGATGAAGCTTATCGTGACAGCGGTTTAAGCTTTTATACGGTAGAAACACATATCAATTATTATCAAGAATGTAGTACTGGCGATCAGTTGCGCTATGAAACTCAGCTTTTAGGGCTTGATGAAAAACGCATGCATATCTTCCATACAATGTATCACGCGACAACAGGTGAGAAATTGGCAACAGCAGAACAGATGTTGTTGCATGTGGATATGAAAGCTTCTGCGGCTTGTCCAATTCGTGAAGATGTCTATGAGGCTCTTCAAGCGATTTGGGAAGTGCATAAAGACATGGACGCACCACGCGAAAAAGGGCGTGTCATGCAAATTAAAAAGAAATCCTGATTGCAAAATTGCATTCAGATAAAAATACCAAGAATTAGGAGTAAGAAACATGGATTTCGCCCTTACAGAAGAACATAAAATGATCCGTGAAAGTGCACGCGCTTTCGTTGAAGCTGAGCTAATGCCTTATGAGGATGAAGTTGAAAAGACAGGAGAAGTCCGTCCAGAACTGTTAGAGCAAATCAAACAGAAATCAATTGAAAATGGTTTTTACGCTGCAAATATGCCTGCAGAGCTCGGTGGTGGCGGATTGGATGCTTTATCCGTAACCATTCTTGAACAGGAGTTAAGCCGGACAAGCATGGCATTGCAATATGCTGTTGCACGTCCCTCTGGTATTTTGATGGCGTGTAATGAAGAACAGCGTGAACGATATCTTTTACCTGCGATACGGGGTGAAAAGGTTGATTGCTTGGCAATGACAGAACCAGATGCTGGATCTGACGTTCGTTCTATGAAAGCAACTGCTGTTAAAGACGGTGATCATTGGGTGATTAACGGTACAAAACACTTTATTTCTCATGCTGATGTGTCTGATTTTGTTATTCTTTTTGTCGCAACAGGTGAAGAAGATACACCACGCGGTAAAAAGAAACTGATCACAGCTTTCTTGGTAGATATGGGCACACCGGGTTTTGAAGTTGCGCCTGGTTATGAATCTGTTTCTCACCGTGGTTACCATAACTGTATTTTAAACTTCGACAATTGTCGCGTTCATGAGACCCAAATTTTAGGTGAAGTGCATAAAGGTTTTGCCGTTGCTAATGAATGGTTGGCAGGGACACGCTTACAAGTTGCCGCGATGTGCTTGGGCCGTTGTGAACGTGCGATCGAAGTTGCATCCGAATGGGCAGCAACGCGTAAACAATTTGGTCAACCAATTGGTAAGAATCAAGGGGTTAGTTTCAAATTGGCCGACATGCTGACGGAATTCAAATGCGCAGAATTAATGACATATTACGCCTCTTGGAAACTGGATCAGGGCACAATGACTGATAGTGATGCGGCGATGGCAAAATTAAAGGCCACTGAAGCGCTAGCAATGATTTCCGATGAAGCTATCCAAATTTTAGGTGGTATGGGCCTAATGAATGAATTGCCGCTAGAGCGTATCTGGCGTGATCATCGTGTTGAGCGTATTTGGGATGGGACCAGTGAAATTCAACGTCATATCATTTCCCGCGCTATGTTGCGCCCACTTGAACAATAATAGTTAGAAAACGGAATAAAACTTTGATTAACAAAGAACGTTTTACCCGCATGATCCAGCCGAAGACTATAGTAGTCTTCGGTAGTCGTGGTGCAGGTTATGCCATTCGAGAATGCCAACGGATTGGTTTTGAGGGAGAAATCTGGGCGGTCCATCCGAAGCGCGATGAATTGGATGGATTGAAATGCTATCGCAGCATTGCGGAATTGCCGGGCATCCCAGATGCAGCATATGTGGCTGTCAATGCCGAAGCTGCCATTGAGATTGTTCGGGAGTTGACTGAAATTGGTTGTGGTGGTGCAGCCCTTTATGCATCTGGATTTAGTGAAGTTGGCGGTGACGGTGTTGAACGTCAAGAGCGCCTAGTGGAAGCTGCTGGTGATATGCCGATCATTGGGCCGAACTGTTATGGTATTATTAACGCGATGGACCGCGTCGCACTTTGGCCAGATCAACATGGATGCAAACCAGTTGATAAAGGGGTGGCGATCATTACGCAAAGCGGGAATATTGCAATCAATATGACCATGCAGCGCCGCGGTGTGCCGGTGGCTTACATGTTCACATTAGGCAATCAGGCGGCAGTTTCTATTGCTGAAGTGATGGATGCGGTTCTGGAAGACGACCGTGTTACTGCGATTGGCCTGCATATTGAAGCGATTAAAGATGTGAATGAATTTGATCGTGTGGCACGTATTGCCCATGAAAAGAAAGTCCCGATTATCGCGATGAAGACGGGGCGTTCTTCTGCGGCTGCAAAAATTGCAATGAGCCATACAAGTTCCCTCGCAGGCGCGGATAGCTTGTTTAATGCTTTATTTGATCGTCTCGGCATTGCACGCGTTAATACCGTGAATGATTTGTTAGAGACATTAAAACTCATATCTATCTTGGGACCTTTAAAGGGCAATAAGGTTGCTTCTATGAGTTGTTCTGGCGGCGAAGCAGGCGTGATGGCGGATTTGATCGAAGATACCGATTTGGTATTTCCTGATTTAACCAAAGAACATGCTGATCGAGTGGAAGAGACCTTAGGTGACTATGTGAGTATGTCTAATCCACTTGATTATCATACGTATATCTGGGGAGATGAAGACGCAAAGACTGCCACTTTTTCCGCGATGATGTCTGGTGGTTTCGATGCAACGATGTTGTTACTTGACTGGCCTAATTATGAGGGGGCTGATCATACAGATTGGGATGCGGGCAGAAATGCTTTGATTAATGCGTCTCGGGCTACTGGGGGTAAGGGGATTGTTTTAGCATCAATGGCGGAATGTATGCCGTCACATGCAATTGAAATTGCGCGTAACGGCGGGATTGCGCCGATGATTGGTTTGGATACATGTTTAAAAGCATTGAATGCCTCCTATAAAGTTGGTTTAGCTTTGGAACGTGACCTTCCTGAACCACTAGCGATGTCAAAACCGATATCTGGCGATGTAGAAATGTTGGATGAATGGAAGTCCAAGAAGCTCTTGAACAGTTATGGGCTTCAAACGCCTGAATCAGCACTGGTTTCAAATGCGACAGAAGCTGTAGCGGCTGCAGAAGCATTGGGATTTCCAGTTGTCGTGAAGGCTGTCGGGTCTCATTTAGCCCATAAAACTGAAATGGGTGCAGTGAAACTCAATATGAAGAACGGTGATGATGTGAATGATGCTGTTGAAGCAATGAGTGATCTATCTGATCGTTTTCTTGTTGAGAAGATGGTACCTGATTTCATTGCAGAACTGATTATTGGCGTCACAAGAGATGATCAATTTGGCCCGACATTAGTAATTGGGGCAGGCGGAATTCTTGTTGAGCTATTGAAAGATAGTGCAACATTGTTATTGCCAACCTCAGAAGAAGAAATTCGTCAGGCAATTAATGGCTTGAAAACATCTATGTTGTTAAAAGGTTTTCGCGGGAAGTCTGAGGCAGACATCGATGCAATTGTAAAAGCTGTTATGGCTGTTGCAAAATTTGTTGATGATTATCCTCATCAAGTTGAAGAATTGGATGTGAATCCATTGATGGTATGTCCTAAGGGGCAGGGGGCTTTTGCTGCTGACGCTCTAATCCGGATGAGTAGCAAATAGAAAGGGAAAGTATTATGTCTGATGCTGTAAAAGTGGTTAAAAATGGTCCAATCCTTGAAGTGACTTTAGATCGTCCAAAAGCAAATGCAATTGACCAAGCGACCAGTCAGGAAATGAGCCGCGTTTTTGCGGAGTTTCGGGATGATCCAGAAATGCGCGTTGCGATTCTAACGGGGGCGGGTGAGCGTTTCTTTTCTGCAGGCTGGGATTTATCCGCAGCGGCAGAGGGCGAAGATTACGAATCAGATTACGGCGAAGGCGGTTTTGGTGGCTTTTGCGAACTACCAAATCTGAATAAACCAGTTATCGTAGCTGTGAATGGCATGGCTGTTGGGGGTGGATTTGAAATCGCTTTAGCAGCAGACATGGTTGTCGCCGCAGAACATGCTGAATTTTTCTTTGGCGAAGTATTTGCTGGCGTAATTCCAGATGCGGGTACAATTCGTGTTCCTGGTAATGTGCCGCATCAATTAGCAAATGAGTGGTTGATGACAGGCAAGCGTCTATCTGCGGAGCAATTATCCTATTGGGGCATGATTAACTATGTTGTACCTTTGGAACAATTGATGGATAAGGCTCGTGAATTGGCAAATGATATTTGCTCTGCGGCGCCACTAGCTGTTGGTGCAATTAAGGAATTGATGCGTGATACCAAAGGTATGACTACAGAAGAAGGATTTAAATTTATGCGCGATGGTGGCTCACCAATGTATAAACAAATGCTGACCTCTGAAGATGCAGAAGAAGGACCTCGTGCTTTCGCGGAAAAACGTGACCCTGTCTGGAAAGGCAAATAAATACGAATTTTTGAAGTTTCGTGGTAATGGTAATAAAAAAGCCGGAGAAGTTTTTCTCCGGCTTTATTTGATCGATTTTGATCAGAAGTCTTAATCGATTTCGTGCAATACGTCGCGAAGTGTATTGAAGATAAAGTCGATTTGTTCTTTGGAAATGATCAATGGTGGGCTAAGCGCGATGATGTCGCCGGTTGTACGGATTAATAAACCTTTTTCATATGCTTTCAGGAAAGCAGAGAAGGCGCGTTTTGTTGGTTCACCATCAATACCTTTAAGTTCGATACCACCAATCAAGCCCATGTTACGAATATCAATAACGTTTGGACAATCAGCTAGGGAATGAATTTTCTCCGCCCAGTAGGCATCCATCTTAGACGCGCGCGTTAGAAGCCCTTCTTCTTCATATGTGTCCAATGTTGCCAAGGCAGCTGCGCAAGCAATCGGGTTCGCGGAATAGGTATAACCATGGAACAATTCAATCATGTTCTCTGGGCCTTGAACCAAATTGTCATAGATAAAATCTTTTGCGAAGACAGCACCCATTGGAATAACACCATTGGTTAAACCTTTAGCAGTTGTAATCAGATCAGGTGTTACGCCGAAATGGTCTGTTGCAAAGGCAGAGCCTAAACGACCAAATCCTGTAATTACCTCATCAAAAATTAACAAGATGCCATATTTGTCACAAATTTCACGAAGTTTTTCCAAATAGCCTTTAGGTGGCATCAATACGCCTGTGGAGCCAGCCATTGGTTCAACAATCACGGCTGCGATTGTGGATGGATCATGAAGAGCAACGATACGTTCAAGGTCTTCAGCTAAATAAGCACCATGTTCTGGTTGGCCTTTTGTGAAGGCATTTTGTTCTGGCAAATGTGTATGTGGCAAGTGATCAACACCTGTCAACAATGTGCCAAACTGTTTACGATTGGCAACGATACCCCCCACAGAAATGCCGCCGAAATTTACACCATGGTAGCCGCGTTCACGTCCGATTAAACGAGTACGGGAACCTTCACCGCGTGCCTTGTGATAGGCAAGCGCGATTTTTAAAGCCGTTTCTACGGATTCGGAACCGGAATTTGTATAAAATACATGGTCTAAACCTTGTGGAAGCAAATTCACTAAACGAGAAGATAACTCAAATGCGATTGGATGGCCCATCTGGAAAGCAGGTGCATAATCAAGTTCTGCACATTGTTTTTGGATTGCTTCAGTTATTTTTGGGCGGCAGTGACCAGCATTCACACACCATAAGCCAGCTGTTCCATCAAGAATTTGCTGACCATCTGTGTTGGTGTAATACATGTCTTTAGAAGATTTCAGAAGGCGAGGTTCCTTCTTAAATTGTCTGTTTGCTGTAAACGGCATCCAGAACGCATCCATATTATTTGTCTCGGTACGCATCGAATTATACTCCGCTGTTTTTATCAAAATTTTCCTAATTATTTTCTAGCAAAGAACTGGCTGCCAGATTAGGTCCAGTTTTGAAATTTTAGATGAGCCAGAATTTTTAGCAGACCCGAAAAAGAGCATAATTAATAAAGTCTAATAATGTGGTGGTGGTGCATCATCCATGGATTTTAACCCTTCTTCGATACGTTGTATCTTCTGCATAAGGATTTTGTTTTCCAATGATTGTTTGTCAATTTGTGCCCACTGAGTGGTAACGACCTCGTTTAGCTCAGAAACGGTTTGTTCCAACTCAGCGATTTTTATTTCCATTTCTGTTAGACGTTCCGTACTCATCGCTATACCTTTATGTATGAGATCATTATACTATAAATATTAGTTTAAATCCATTTAGTTACCCACCTATAAGCAAGAGCAGCCTGAAATGAAACACAATCTTTTATCCGTAGAGGAAATGAGAAAAACTGATCAAGTAGAGATTGAAACAGGTACAGACAGTTTATGGTTGATGGAAAATGCCGGTATTGAAGTTGTAAAGCATATCCGTCGGACTTTTTCTAAAGGAAATGTATTAATTCTTTGTGGTCCCGGAAATAATGGTGGAGACGGTTTTGTTATTGCTCGTCACTTGCAGGAAATGGGATGGGATGTCCAAGTTGTATTATTTGGAGATTCGAAGCGTATGAGCCAAGATGCATTGGTTATGGCTGACAGGTGGGCAGGGGAGCTCTTAGCGCCGGAATCAGCCTTATTAAGTGACTTAACATTGGTTGTAGATGCTGTTTTTGGAACCGGGTTGGATCGATCTTTAGAACCTGAATTGATTGAGTTTTTAGATTCCTTAGAAGATTTACCGATCGTATCCGTTGATATCCCAACTGGCGTCAATGGAGACACAGGACTGGTACTAGGTCAGGCAAGACAAGCTCATTCAACTGTTACCTTTTGTCGCAAGAAAACAGGACATCTCTTATATCCGGGGCGTGCCTTGGCGGGGGAATTGATCCTCGCCGATATCGGTATAAAAGATGAAAATATCCAAGTGGATCAATTAAGTTGTATTGAGAATCATGAAGGATTGTGGAGTGATGTATTTCATCCTCCGAAGCATGATGCGCATAAGTTTTCTCGTGGATATGCAATTGTTGCAGGTGCAGAAGTAATGACAGGTGCAACGCGTTTGGCAGCGCGCGCAGCACAAAGAATAGGCGCGGGTTATGTAGTTATTGCTAGCCCCGAAAAAGCATCTACCCTTTATCGTGTGTCGTTATCCAGTGTGATTGTCAGGGGGTATCGCGATACTACTGGGTATAAAGAGATATTGCGTGATCAACGCGCAGATGCCTATCTGATTGGCCCTGGCATGGGCTACGCCTTTGGGGCGCAAGAACGGGTGTTAACAACAATGAAAGAAGGTAAGCCTACTGTATTAGATGCAGATGCCCTTTCAATGTTTTCAGAGAATCAGGATCTACTTTTTGATTCTATAAAAGGCCCTTGTATTATGACGCCCCATGAAGGGGAATTTGCGAAACTTTTCCCTGAAATTTTATCTAGACCGATTGGCAAGCTGGAACAAGCACGCCTTGCTGCGAAGTCGTCCGGGGCGGTAATTGTATTTAAAGGGGCGGATACGGTGATTGCTGATCCATCTGGTCAGGCGATTATTAATAGTAATGCGCCATCTGATTTGGCAACTGCCGGTAGTGGGGATGTTTTAGCGGGGATGATTACCGGGCTATTAGCACAAGGAAATCAAGCGTTTTCTTCCGCTGCTGCGGCTGTTTGGTTGCATGGTGAACTAGGCAATTTTTGCGGACAAGGATTGATAGCTGAAGATCTTGTTGATGCAATTCCAC
>NZ_SMMC01000165.1 GCF_009711445.1 Curvivirga aplysinae
TGATTTAGATGGTACATTGATCGATAGCGTACCCGATATCCACCATAACATTAATATTTTGCTACAAGAAGAAGGGCTTTCCAAGCTGACTTTGGATCAGACAACCAGCTTTGTTGGAAATGGTTCTAAAAAACTCGTAGAACGTGCTTTTTCATATTTCAATAACTGCCCCGATAACGAAGCCGATTTAGACATGCTAACCTCACGTTTTATCAAACATTATATGAAAAATTTAACTGATAACACGACAATTTACCCGCATGTTGCTGATGTATTAAAAGAGCTCAGCCACAAAGGACATACTTTATCTATTTGTACGAATAAGCCGCTGGAACCTACGATAGCTATTCTTAAAGATTTAAAACTACTTTCATTTTTTAAAATCGTTACAGGTGGCGATAGTTATGCAGAAAAGAAACCTCATCCTGAACCACTTCTTAAAACGATTGAACAAGTCAATATCCCAAAAAATAAATGTATTATGATTGGGGACAGCATTTATGATATAAAAGCTGGCAAAGCAGCAGGTGTTCATACTGTTTTGTTAACTTATGGGTATATGCATGGAAATATTGAAGATATAGACGCAAGTTACATCTGTCATAATTTTGACGAGCTAACACAACTTTTCTAGCTATCTTGACCTATTTCCAAGTCGGACGCGCCATTGTAAACAAGTCGCCTAATGCAGAAAAATCTTGATAACCCATTCGAGAAATTGGTGCCATTTTCCGGGCATCTACGAGGCCATCGACTAAAATTGATTCATCAATATGAATACCTACCACTTCTCCAAAGATAGCTAGGTTTGGACCATACTGTTCTTCTGATGGCAATGAGACTATCTGCGTTAACTTACATTCCAAATGTGCCGGGCTTGCCTCAACACGAGGTACCGATACTATTTGAGAATCAGCTTTCTCCAATTCAGCGAATTCAAACTCATCTGTGTCATGTGGTGCAGGCACTGAGGTTTTATTGAGCTGATCACGTAGATCATATGTAGCAATATTCACTACAAACTCACCAGTTTCTTGAATATTACGTACACTATCTTTTAAGCCACCTTGTTGATGATGCCCTGTTGAAGAAAACATAACTTGTGGGGGGAAATAAGCCACTGCATTAAAAAAAGAATAAGGGGCCAAATTCACTTTACCAAACCTACTTACCGAAGAAATCCAACCAATCGGACGTGGTGTAACAAGCGCATTAAACGGATTATGGGGTAAATTATGCCCATCTTTAGGCTGATAAAACATCGATTAACTCTCTACTGTTTAAATTTCACAAATAAAAACAGCAGTCTGTAAATCAGACCGCTGTTTAAATTGCGCTAATACGACTTACTCTTTTCAAGCAGCCATACGCTCGTTTTCAATTTTCTCTGCAATAGAGAGAATCTGATCACTCATATTTAAATTCAATTGTACCATTTGTGCCAACAAAGCAGTATCAGGTGACTGTCTCATGGCTTTCGATGCACGTAACATAAAATCTGCGATCATCTCCAACATGGCTTTTGATGCTGGTGATACGCTAGAGGCAAAATGTTTTGGTAAATAGTTAACAATCAAGCGCCAATAAAATACATTTGCGTCACCTAAAGCAGTCCAAGTTTCTGCATCCGTGCCATTTAAACGAACCTCTTCCAGCTTTTTTGCCAAGTCCAAAAATGGTTGTGCTAAATGATCCAGTGTTTCAATTGGATCGTTACTAACTTCCAATTCAGTTATATCAATATTTTTAATCATCTTCTCTCTTCCTTGTCATAAACATTCTGTTCAGGATTTACAGAATCCAAGTCCCGAAAGAGGCCAATGCATTAACTGTGCCAGTTTATAAAGGAAGTGCTAATTTAGAAAACTTACTTGAGACTCAAAATATTACAATTTTTATGGTGGCTGGGGTATTTATGACATAAGTATCGATCACATTTATGCGATTTATACTAAAATTTTATTTTTTTTATAAAAAAACAAATATACCACATCGAAAATTAAACTTGTTAAAGTCTTTTATTTTCAACGCGTTAGAACCTCACCCTCTCAACCCAACAAAGAACAACACTCATGCCTATAAGGAAATAATGTGAATCTTTTCGTTGACTTGCTGCTGCTCCATAGGCACTAATTCCATATACCTTTTTAAAAGAGGTAAAAAATGAGCTGTAAAAACAGCCGCCGGGAAGGGCTTGTTGCACCAGGATTTTCCCAAAAGCAGGGTAGTAATTATTTGCATGGATGGATCTTTTAAGGCCCAATTTATGTCTATCTTTTCTACAAAGCTCTTATGAAGGCGACTGCAGTTACAGTCCGACTTTTTAAAAAGTCTGCGGGTACCAACATCCGTGGACAATAACCAAAGCATAGGGGTAAAAACTTATGAAATTAAAAACACTTCTAGCTGCTAGCGCAGTTGTAGTAATGGGTAGCTCTATCGCAGGTGCTGCAACACTTGACGACGTTAAAGCTGCTGGCGCTATCAAATGTGGTGTATCACAGGGTCTTCCAGGCTTCTCTAACCCAGACGACCAAGGTAACTGGACAGGTTTGGACGTTGACGTATGTCGCGCTATGGCGGCAGCTGTATTCGGCGACGCAAGCAAAGTTGAATATGTTCCATTGTCTGCGAAAACACGTTTCACAGCGTTGCAGTCTGGTGAGATCGACGTATTGTCCCGTAACACAACATGGACATTCTCTCGCGACAACAACTTGGGCCTAGAATTCGTTGGTGTAAACTACTACGACGGTCAAGGCTTCATGGTTCGTAAGGACCTAGGTGTTAAATCTGCAACAGAATTGTCTGGTGCTGCTGTATGTACAAATACAGGTACAACAACAGAGTTGAACGTAGCTGACTACTTCCGCTCTCAAGGCATGGACTACACCGTTGTAGCTTTCGAAAAAGCTGACGAAGTTGTAGCTGCATATGACGCTGGTCGTTGCGATGTATACACAACAGACCGTTCTGGTTTGGCTGCACAACGTGTTAAATTATCCGACCCGGATGCACATGTTGTATTGCCAGAAATCATTTCCAAAGAGCCTCTAGGACCAGCTGTTCGTCATGGTGACAACCAGTGGGGTGACATTGCTCGTTGGACATTGAACGCTTTGATCAATGCTGAAGAATTGGGCATCACATCTGCAAATGTTGATGAAATGCGCAACTCTGACAACCCAGGCATCAAACGTATCATTGGTGCAGACAGTGAATTGGGCGCACAATTGGGCCTATCCTCTGACTGGGCTTATAACATTGTTAAGCAAGTTGGTAACTATGGTGAAGCTTACGAGCGTAACGTAGGTCCAAACACAAGCTTGAAACTTGAGCGTGGTGTAAACGAGTTGTGGTCTAAAGGTGGTATCCTTTACGCAGCTCCAATGCGCTAAGCATATAGGCTAAAGAACAAGGCGGCACCCCCCAAGCGGAATGCCGCCTTTTTCTTACCAATCATCCTTAGGACGCGTATTTTTTAATATCATGGCTTTTATGATATAATATTAATCCGAAATACGACCGTGGGGTTAAGGATGAGGGACTTTGATCCCACTCATAATAAAGAAAAGCACAATATGAGGATTAAGGGGTAATCTTATGACAACACCCAATGTGGCTGACCAACCAGCCAAAGCCTCCATGCTATATGACCCAAGGGTAAGATCCATGGCGTATCAAGGCCTCGCCTTGATAGCGATCATATGGTTTGGTTACTTCATCTGGGATAATGCCACTACAAATATGGAAAACCGTGGCATCAAAACCGGTTTCGATTTCTTATGGAATCGTGCTGGTTTCGACATTATCCAGACACCAGTAGAATACACACAGGATTCGTCTTATGGACGATCCTTCCTAGTTGGCCTGATCAATACGCTAATCGTAGCGGGCTTAGGGGTCATCGTAGCGACAATTTTAGGTTTCGTTATCGGCGTGGCACGCCTGTCTAACAACTATGTCATCAGAAAACTAGCTACAGTTTACATTGAGATCTTCCGTAACATTCCATTGTTATTGCAGATTTTCTTCTGGTATCACGCGGTTTTAAAACCATTACCTTCCCCACGCTCTTTATACGAAAAAGGTGAAGTCATCGCCTTTGGTATTAACAACCGTGGTGCATATTTACCTGAACCAATTTTCGGTGATTATTCCTTCCTAATCCTATTAGGTCTTATCGCTGCATTCTTGGGTTCCTACTTCTTGGGTAAATGGGCAAAGAAACGCCAAGAAATGACAGGTATGCCTTTCCCGGTTTTCTTATGCTCTTTTGGTATGATTATCGGCCTCCCATTCATCGGTTGGTTGATGGCAATGGTTTTGGCAAGCGAATCTGCACCTCTAACATTCAGTTATGCGGAAATGGCGGGCTTCCAGTTAAAAGGCGGCTTACCGATTATTCCTGAATTGGTTGCGTTGTTAATCGCGTTAGCTGTTTATACAGCGGCCTTTATTGCAGAAATCGTTCGTGCAGGTATTCAATCTGTAAGCCATGGACAAACTGAGGCGGCTCATGCTTTAGGTATTCGTAATGGTGTGACTTTACGCCTTGTGATCATCCCACAGGCTTTACGTGTGATTATTCCACCACTTACCAGTCAATATTTGAACCTGACAAAAAACAGTTCTTTGGCAACAGCGATCGCTTATCCTGATTTAGTATCAGTATTCGCAGGTACAGCCTTGAACCAGACAGGTCAGGCAGTGGAAATTATTTCCCTGACAATGGCAGTTTACCTATTGGTATCCTTGACCACATCCGTGTTCATGAACTGGTATAACTCTAAAATGTCTTTGGTGGAGAGGTAAGAACGATGTCAAAAGCTGTTGTTACAGACGAAAAACTTCCAGACCTTCCACCACCAAGTAATACGGTAGGTCCGGTTCACTGGGTTAAAGAAAACCTTTTATCCTCCCCAGGTAACATTGCACTTACTATCTTTGCGGCATGGCTCATCTATATGTTGGTTCCAGGTACACTAGACTGGACAATCATTAGTGCTGTTTGGGCAGGTGGTGCAGATGCATGTCGTGCAAACCCTGAAGCTGCATGTTGGCCATTTGTATGGACCAAATGGGAACAGTTTATTTACGGTTTCTATCCAGCAGAATCTCGCTGGCGCGTAGATTTTGCGATGCTGCTTTTGGTGGTTGGTATCGCTTATCTGATGATCGAAAAGACACCAGGTAAACGCTATATGGGTCTCTTCATGCTGGTAATCTATCCGATTATTGCTTGGATTTTACTATACGGTAGCGTGTTTGGTTTGGAAGAAGTGAAAACCAACAAATGGGGCGGTTTCAGCCTGACTTTGGTGATTGCTTTAACTGGTATTGTTTTCTCCTTGCCAATCGGTGTGGTCTTAGCCCTTGGTCGTAGATCTAACATGCCTGCAATTCGTAGTATCTGTGTAGTATTTATTGAATTCTGGCGTGGTGTACCGTTGATTTCAGTATTATTCATGTCTTCTGTGATGTTACCGCTCTTCTTACCTGAAGGTGTAAGCTTCAACGATCTGCTTCGTGCATTGATTGGTGTTGCACTCTTCTCCGCCGCTTATATGGCAGAAGTTGTACGTGGTGGTTTACAGGCTATTCCGAAAGGTCAATATGAAGGCGCAGACTCATTAGGTCTGAGCTATTGGCAAAAGATGCGTCTGATCATTCTTCCACAGGCATTGAAAATCGTAATTCCGGGCATTGTGAATACATTCATCGGCCTATTCAAAGATACAACACTGGTGTTGATTATCGGTCTTCTTGATTTGCTGGGTACAGTACAAGCCGGTATCGCAGATCCAAACTGGAGTATTAAATCTGTACCTTATACAGGTTACGCCTTTACTGCTCTGGTCTTCTTTATCTGCTGTTACGGTATGTCGCTATACAGCCGTAAGATCGAAGAAAAACTCCACACTGGTCATAAACGTTAAGGAAATGGGAGCAATCAAATGAGTGAAGCAGCCCAAAAAACAAGTCACATGACTGACGAAACAGTCATTAAAATTGCAAATATGAATAAATGGTATGGTGACTTTCACGTATTGAAAGACATCAATCTGGATGTAAAATCTGGTGAGCGTATCGTGATTTGTGGACCATCGGGTTCAGGTAAATCTACAATGATCCGTTGTATCAACCGTTTGGAAGAACATCAAAAAGGTTCCATCATTGTAGATGGTATCGAATTGACAAACGACTTGAAGCATATTGATGCTATCCGTCGTGAAGTTGGTATGTGTTTCCAGCACTTTAACCTCTTCCCACATCTCACAATCTTGGAAAACTGTATCTTGGCACCAATCTGGGTTCGTAAGACACCTCGTAAAGATGCCATTGAAACAGCAATGCATTTCCTAGAGCGTGTGAAGATTCCAGATCAAGCAAATAAATATCCTGGCCAACTTTCTGGTGGTCAGCAACAACGTGTTGCGATTGCTCGTTCTTTATGCATGGAACCACGTATCATGCTATTTGATGAGCCGACATCTGCTCTTGATCCAGAAATGATTTCTGAGGTGTTAGATGTGATGATCGACCTTGCAGATTCCGGTATGACAATGCTTTGCGTAACCCACGAAATGGGCTTCGCACGTAAAGTAGCTGACCGTGTAATTTTCATGGATGGTGGTCAAGTGATCGAACAAAACGAACCAGAAGAGTTCTTCACAAACCCACAATCAGAACGTACTAAATTGTTCTTAAGCCAGATTCTAAATCACTAGAATTTAGTATCAACGCTTATGACCTAAAGATTAAGGGCTGCCTCTTGGTGGCCCTTTTCTTTAGAGAATTAGAATAAACAGATAGTGAATTGACCATGTTAGGTTATTTCCTTAAAATCTATCATATTAAAGAATAACTATAATTCGAATTGGATTTGCTTCGTGTTTAAACGTTCCGTCTTATCCCTACTCCTGATTTTTGGCAGTTTTGTCGTGACAGCTTCTTCTAGTGCAAATAATGAAGAAAAGCTAAAATTCTTCAGGATTGGTGCAGGTCCAACTTCAGAAACTTTATATGCACTAGGTACTGCAATCTCAGCAAGTATAAGCCGCCCGCCAGGCACTTTACCCTGTGACCAACTAGGAGGAGTTTGCGGTGTACCCGGCTTGATCGCAGTTGCCCAATCTAAAAGCGGTTCTATCGAGAATCTTGAAGATTTACGATTTGGTGAAGTTGATTCAGCTCTTGTACGTTCCGATGTAGCCAATCAAGCATTTAAAGGAATTGGCCCTTTCATCCATGTCGGTGAAAATGAAAATCTACGGGCTATAGCAAATATGTCCACTGTTTCAGCACATATTGTTGTCCGCGCGGATTCCGATATTTTCACTGTGAAGGATCTACACAGTAAAACAGTTTCCATTGGCGCAAAAGGTTCTGGTACTCTGCTTTTTGTACGCTCTCTTCTTCAGGCCCATGACATGGATATGTATAACATACGTTATCGTGAAATGTTTCCGGGTGCTGCGGCAGATGCGCTTTTAAATGAAACTATAGACGTTGCTGTAATAATTGGCGCAGCGCCAATTCCAGCAATAGAATCTTTAGCCCAAAATATAGACTTAAGATTTATACCTATTGAAGGACAAGGCCGCGAAAATCTGAAACGTATCTATGCCCATCTTCATGATGCAAAAATAGAACAAACAGCTTATGATCAAGATGCTGCCATTCCTACGGTTGCTATCTGGGTTCAATGGATTGTAAATGTAACTGCAGATATGGAATTGATCGAAGATATAACGCAGGCTTTATGGCAGAGTGAAACAGAAGAATTCTTTGTACGCAACAATCCCGAGCATGAATTCCCAAAACAGGAAGATTCCCTGCCTAACGGATTAATTCCGACACATCCCGGGGCAGAAAATTATTACAAATCTGCAGGCCTTATGTAACCATCCCTAAAACAGATCCATTTGAGGCCTCTCTGCCATCTCAGCTTCCAGTTCTATTGGTTCTATTAAATGTGCCCCTTCGCCTCGATAGCTATTTACCTGCCGTGAAACAGGATAGCTTTCCATCTGCCTCATACCATAATACGGCTTGATCAGACGGTGAGCTTGATCCGTAGCCCCATAAAACCAGCCATCAAAATCTTTTTCATCTAGAATGACTGGCATACGATGATGCACAAGCCCTACGTAATCATTCGCCGGAACAGTGACAATTGAACAAGTCTCGACATCTGATCCATCCGCCCCTAACCAATGTTCCCAAATGCCGGCTAGGGCAATAGGTTCTCTATCTTCCATAGTCAAATAATAGGGTTGTTTGACCTCAACTTGCCCCTGCCCGGCAATCAACCGTTTTGACCATTCGTAATATCCATCAACAGGAATAATACAACGACGACGTTTAAAAGGTGTTTTGAATGAAGGCTTTTCCGATATTGTTTCTCCGCGTGCATTTATCATCTTGGCCGCATTATCTGGTGTCTTGGCCCAGCTGGGAATCAGCCCCCAACGCAAATAACATGCATTCAAAGGTCCTTCATTTATGCGATCAATCAACTCTCCATGACCGGGGCGCACAGCAACAATCGCCTGTGTTGGCGCAATATTAAAACGAGCCGGTACATTTGGTGCCTGCGGAAAGCCAAAAAGCTTCCGAAGAGCATCTATAGGGGATAGTAGTGCAAATCGACCACACATATAGTAGTTCACCTCAAAATCTAGTAGGGAGATTCTACTCTAATTTCACTGATTCTGTCCAAACAGAAGCACATGAATAAGAAAATTAAATATTCCGTTTTCGAAAGAAAGCCCATCCTCCTTGGTGTTGAAAAAAATCAAGTGAAATATGCATTAATTTTCAAAATGATTTTTTTGACAGAATGTGACTATAGCTATATCTTGTGACTATCGAAAATGAGAGCACGAAATATGGTGCTTACATTGGAGTTATCCACAGAAATTTCATCCACAGAATGTGGATAGGTCACAAGAATCAAAGCTGAATCAAGACCTTACAAGGAATATGACTGTGGAAAAAGCAGGGCATAGTCGAAGCAGAAGCATTTATTCGACAATAACTAGCTTCATTTCGCATGCCTGCGCACACAGAGATACAAAAGAATGAACAGGAAATGACCTGCTTTAGGGACAAAAGCAGTTAGTTTTCTTGAGACAAGACAGATTTAAGAATGTTGAGCGAGAACGCATAAAGCGCCCAACATTATAGGCAAGAGTGAGATAAGGGGTTAAAGACAGTGTCTGAAGGAATGCTAGATACATCTCGTGGGGGAAACACAGAGACACAAACTGATCTATTTGCTGAACTCGGTTTAGACGCAGCTAATCAGCACGATCCGTTATTGGCAAACGGAGAAGATAATCTAGATACAGAAACACGTGATCATGCTCAAAATGAGCGTGGCATCAACGTGCTTATGGATCGATCCCGTGACGCGCTATTAACTGAATTTGGTAAAGCGACCTTAGAAGATCGCTATTTAATGCCCGGTGAGAGTTATCAGGATATGTTTGCACGTGTTGCAATGTATTACGCTGATGATGATGCACATGCCCAACGTCTATACGACTATATCTCCAAATTATGGTTCATGCCGGCAACACCTGTTCTATCAAATGGCGGTACAAGTCGTGGTTTGCCTATTTCATGCTTCTTAAACGAAACACCAGATACGTTAAAAGGTATTATGGATCTATGGACCGAGAATGTATGGCTTGCAGCACGCGGGGGCGGCATCGGTTCTTATTGGGGTAATCTGCGCTCCATCGGTGAGAAAGTTGGCCAATCAGGCAAAACATCCGGTGTAGTCCCGTTCATTCGTGTTATGGATTCACTTACCCTTGCAATTTCTCAAGGTAGCTTGCGTCGCGGTTCTGCTGCGGTTTATTTACCGGTATGGCATCCTGAGATCGAAGAATTTGTTGAAATTCGCCGTCCGACAGGTGGGGATCCAAACCGTAAAGCATTGAACTTACATCACGGTATTCTTCTAACCGATGACTTCATGCGTGCCGTTGAACATGATGAAGAATGGGCACTTACAAGTCCTAAAGATGGGTCAGTTGTTCGTAAAGTTGGTGCGCGTGATCTATGGATTCGTATTCTTCAGGCACGTATTGAAACAGGCGAACCATATTGTATCTATATCGATCATGTGAACCGTAACATTCCAGAACATCAAAAATTGATGGGCCTTCAGGTTAAGACATCCAACCTTTGTGCTGAAATCACACTGCCGACTGGCTTGGATAAAGATGGCCATGACCGTACGGCTGTTTGCTGCCTTTCTTCTCTAAACTTGGAAAAATACAAGGAATGGGAAAAAGAAGAGATGTTCATCGAAGACGTTATGCGTTTTCTTGATAATGTTCTTCAAGACTTCATCGATAAAGCACCAGACGAATTTGCCCGTGCGAAATATTCCGCAATGCGCGAACGTTCTGTTGGCCTAGGTGTAATGGGGTATCATTCCTTCTTACAGGCAAATGGTATTCCTATGGAAGGCGTTATGGCAAAGGTATGGAACAATAAAATGTTCAAACATATCCGTGCTGGCGCAGATGATGCTTCCAAGAAATTAGCTGAAGAGAAAGGCGCATGCCCGGATGCAGCTGAATTCGGCATTATGGAACGCTTCTCCAATAAAATGGCGATTGCACCAACAGCGTCTATTTCAATTATTTGTGGCGGTGCGAGCCCTGGTATCGAACCTATTGCAGCGAATAGCTACACACATAAAACTTTGTCCGGCTCCTTTAACGTAAGAAACCGACATCTTAAAGAATTGTTGGCAGAAAAAGGGCAAGATAATGATGATGTTTGGTCTTCCATCTCGGTGAATGAGGGGTCTGTACAACATCTCGAATTCTTATCTGATGAAGAAAAAGACGTATTCAAGACTGCATTTGAAATTGATCAACGTTGGTTAATTGATCATGCAGCTGATCGCGCGCCACATATTTGCCAAGCACAGTCCTTAAACCTCTTCTTGCCTGCTGATGTACATAAACGTGAGCTACACCAGCTACATTTCCAAGCATGGAAAAAAGGCGTTAAGAGCTTGTATTATTGTCGCTCTAAATCTATCCAGCGTGCAGAAGCTGGTATAGAACATGATGTCAAAATCGCCACAGCAGCACCGGCTCCAAGCGGTGGTAACAGTGGCGATTATGAAGAATGTCTGGCCTGTCAGTGATCCTGAAACGATATCGTACTTGGGTAAGGGGCGATATCATAGCTGACAAGGTTGGGTGTCTATGGGGATAGGCAAGTAAAGCGCAGTGTCTTAGGACACTGCGTTTCCCCCGCCCTCCTTCCTCCATCTCCCGGCATAAAGGCTTCTGGCAAATTAAGAACGACTGTTATACATAGTCTTTAAAAGTAAAATTTTGATCTAGGTGAATGAACCATGTCTCTTTTGGATGCTCGTCCTGTATATAAACCTTTCAACTACCCTTGGGCGTATGATGCCTGGTTGACACAGCAACGCATTCATTGGTTGCCAGAAGAAGTTCCTTTGGCCGACGACGTAAAAGATTGGCACAAAACGCTCACAGAGGCAGAGCGTAACCTTCTAACACAGATTTTCCGTTTCTTCACACAAGCTGACGTTGAAGTAAATAACTGTTACATGCGTCACTATTCACGCATCTTTAAGCCAACAGAAGTACAAATGATGCTGTCTGCGTTTTCCAATATGGAAACAGTACATATTGCAGCATATAGTCACCTTCTCGACACTATTGGTATTCCTGAAACAGAATATGAAGCCTTCCTTAAATATAAAGAGATGAAGGATAAATATGATTATATGCAAGAATGGGGCGTAGACACCAAGGCTGATATTGCTAAAACCATGGCTGTATTTGGAGCTTTTACCGAAGGTTTACAGCTTTTTGCTTCCTTCGCCATGCTTATGAATTTCCCTCGCTTCAATAAGATGAAGGGTATGGGACAAATCGTAACTTGGTCTGTGCGAGATGAATCTCTACATACAGTTTCTGTTATCAAGCTATTTAAAACATTCTTACAAGAAAATCCCGAAGTCTGGACAGAAGAACTTCAAAACGACCTCTATACTGCTTGTAAAACTATTGTACATCATGAGGATGCCTTCATTGATCTCGCCTTTGAAATGGGACCAATCGAAGGTCTAAGCGCTCAGGAAGTTAAAGACTATATCCGCTATATTGCGGACCGCCGTCTAACTCAGCTAGGGCTTGAGCCAATCTATAATCAAGAGAATAATCCTTTACGTTGGATGGACGAAATTCTCAATGGTGTAGAACATGCTAACTTTTTTGAGAATCGTGCTACAGAATATTCCAAAGCATCTACACAAGGGACTTGGGAAGAAGCCTTTATGTAGGAAGATAACTAGCAGAGCAGACGCATTTAGAGCGTTATTTAAAAGGGGATAGATCACATGACAGGGAATCTGATCTTGCTCACAGGAGAAGTTGAAGCACAACATTTTTCAACTTTGCTAAAAACCTATCAGCCGGATTTAAACATCCTTCAGGCTGCAACCAAAGAAGAGTTGCGGGATGTTGTAGATGGATTATCTGATGAAGAGTTATCCCATACCCGCCTTGTTGCTTTTTGCATCAATGTGATTGTCCCTCGTGACATCTTAAAAAAGTTGCCGGGACCTTCTTATAACTTTCATCCAGGGCCACCTGCTTATCCTGGGTCCCACTCTGCTATTTTCGCCTATCATGATCGTGCTTATGATTACGGCGTTACTTTTCATGAAATGACCGAAAAGGTCGATGAAGGCGATATTATTTCCATTCAAAACTTCGGCATTGCCAGTTGCGATAATCCTGCAGAGATCGAGGTTCGTGCATTTACTAATCTTGCTAAATTATTTGATGAAATGGCAGAAGATATTGCCGATGTATCAACACCCATTAAACGACGTACAAGTGCTGAATGGACAGGGGAAAAACGTGGGGAAGAAGAAGCACGGGCTCTAGTTGAGGATATCTCAACATAGAAACATTTGTTTTTATTTGACTTCATTTAAAGTCAGGGAGTTGATATGCCGAGATATGATCCGGAAATCACACGTAGAAAAATTCTTTTCGCTATGGGTCTTATTCCTGCAAGTATCACTCTTGGTTCAAGCAAAAATAGTTGGGCATTGACAAGTCAGGTCAATATTTCTTCTGATAATTCGTATCGTTACATCGAATCAAACGGTATACCAGATCATAATACGGGATCTTTTCCTAACAGAGGAAACCCAAACCACATATCGGAACAAAAACATAAGTTCCGGGTTAAAATTAACCCTCAAAAAGCATCCAAACCGATAAAACTTGGTATGGGGCCATTTGGTGTTGCCATAAATGGAGTACCATTCGAGCCATTTGCGGCGGAATTCTGGAATCGAGATCGAAATTCTGGCTGGCAATATGAGGCAATGACGGGCTTTATTAACTTAGGTCTTGATAAGAATAATGCCCATGTGCAGCCAAATGGCAGTTATCATTACCATGGAATTCCCACTGGTTTAATCAAAAGCTGGTCCCCCAATAGTCATTCTCCCGTTTTGGGATATGCCGCTGATGGATTTCCAATATACGGCCTCTTAGGAACATCAAATAGTGATGGATCTGGACCAATAAAAGAACTCACGTCAAGCTGGCGGCTGAAGACTGGTGCCCGACCAAAAAATACAAGCAGCCCGGGAGGCAAATATGATGGACGTTTTGTAGAGGATTTTGAGTTCATTAAAGGGCTTGGGGATCTAGATGAGTTAAATGGTAAATTTACCATTACTCCTGACTACCCCGAAGGTACTTATGCTTATTTTCTAACGACGAACTATCCCTATATTCCTCGACTTTTTGCAGGAGAACCTGATCCTAGTTTTATTAGGCGCCCTAGAAAAGGTCATGACAGCAGACATAAGCGCCCCAAACGTGGGGAGACGCATCCGCCTCGGCATAAAAAACGCTTTTAGTTAAGGACCTAAATAAAGATTTTACCTTCAAGGAAGAGTTTCCCATAGCCGGACATGCGTACACGATCGTCTTCTAATACACAGTATAAATCACCACTTCTAGCGGATACTTGTCTTGCATGTAGTTCGTTTTTACCAAGCTTATCTGCCCAAAAGGGAATAATACTACAATGGGCTGAACCTGTTACAGGGTCTTCAGGAATACCATGCGCAGGTGCAAAATAACGCGAAGCACAATCACTTTGAATACCTTTTGCAGTGACAATTAAACCATCACCTTCTAAGCCTGCAATATAATCCATATCAGGTTGAAAATTAATCACGGCTTGCTCATCTTCAAGTAATGCCAAATTTTTTAAAGCGCGATTGTAGGAAACAGGTTTCACACCAAGTTTTTCTTCAAAACCGTCAGGTAATGGAACTTCACTAACAGGGCGTGTCGGGAAGTTTAATTCAATCTTTTCACCATCACGTTTCACATATAATGGTCCTGCCATGCGGGTCTTAAGGCGAACTTCATCTGAGGCAAAACCAAGTTTATTCCAGATCACATAACAACTAGCCAATGTTGCATGGCCACATAACTCAACTTCAACAGCAGGTGTAAACCAACGAATTTCAAAATCAAACTCTTCATCTGATACTGGAATAAAAAATGCTGTTTCGGCCAGATTGTTTTCCATCGCAATATTTAACATCGCTTCATCTGATAACCATTGCTGCAAGGGAACAACCGCTGCGGGATTACCTCTGAATACCTCAGTGGTAAAAGCATCGACCTGATAGATGTCATATGAATTTGTCATTGTTTGTTATGGCCTTCTTGTAAAATACTTGCAAAAAGATCGGCATCAATATTGCCGCCAGATAATACAACACCAACCTGTTTTCCTTTCATCTTATCTTTCTCTTGCAGTAATGCCGCAAGTGGCGCCGCTGCGGCGCCTTCCGCAATATTATGTGTATGCGTATAATATGTGCGAACAGCAGTTTTGATTTCCTCATCATCTACCGTCACGATTCGCTCTGCGCCAGCAAGGATGATGGCAAGAGCAGAATCATCAGGGGTCCGGCATGCCATGCCATCAGCCAAAGTTTCGGCTTTGTTACTTAATACTTTTTCCCTAGCTGCAAAACTTAATGCATAGGCAGGCGCGCCTTCTGCAACAACCCCAACAATCTTGGTCTTTAATCCCAAAGCGTCGCGTGCAGAAATCATACCCGTAATACCGGATCCCATTCCAATCGGCACATAAACAGTATCTAAATCTGGTGCCGTTCTAAAGAATTCCAACGCATATGTTCCAACGCCTTGCATCAATAGCTCATGAAAGCTTGGCAGCATATGCAATCCTTCATCAGCTGCGCGAGAAGCAGCATATTCAGCCGATTCCTGAAAGTCTTTGCCATAAATTACAAGATCAGCTCCCTGTGCCTTCATGGCGGCGTTTTTTTCCAAGCTATTCCCTTCAGGTACAACGATTGTCGCGCTCATTCCTAGTCTTTTGGCGGATGTCGCAATACTCTGTCCATGATTACCACGTGTTGCAGTAATCACACCTTTATGCTTACCAACACAATTCTGCATATAAATCAGACCACCACGAATTTTAAACGCACCGATAGGTGTGTGGTTTTCATGCTTAACCCAGACCTCTGTTCCCACAGTTTCATTAATCAAAGGCCAGCTATAAGTTGGTGTTCCTTTAAATACAGCATGAACCTGATCCATCGCAGTTTCAAGCTGGTTCAATGTAGCAGTCTTTACAGTCATGATGATACCTGTTCGTTTTATTATATTTATAAAAAAGGCTGTCAAAGCTTGGGTTCTCTGACAGCCTTTCACCAAAGCATATAGGGGTTATCTTAGACCTTTCAACAATGTTGCACCATTCTTGAAAGAAATATCCCTATATCTTTATCGCCAAAAAGGTTTGTTGCATTCTTCTGCAACATCCCAATGCGATAAACCGACATCCTTCAACAAGTAATTAGGCAACTCTTTAAGTGCGCGTCGCTGCTGCCAGCGAGCAGCCGCAGCTGTTACCTTTGTCCATGTCTTTTCAGCAAAAGACGCGAGGGAAGTGTTGTTCCCGGACTTTGTTGAGCCGAATGTGAATTCTACATTCAAACCAAACATCCCGGGTATGATCCAAATTGTACGCATACAATATCTCCTTTAATAAATACCCGAACACTATTGATTTAGTGACAATGCATACAATAATTGACAAATTGTAACCGTCAATGTATAAATTGTCACCATGACAATACGACAACCAAGTTGGGCCCCCGACCTGAATCAGTTCAAAGGTCCGAAATATAAAGCCATTGCAGACGCCATGGCCGCAGATATCCTAAACGGAAAGCTATCAGCGGGTGATAAACTCCCCCCTCACAGAGAGCTTTCCTGGCATCTAGGTGTGACTGTAGGGACAATCACTCGTGCCTATCAGGAAGCAGAACGACAAGGTTTAGTTCTTGGTGAAGTAGGACGTGGTACCTTTATAACGGGTGAAACAAAGAGTAGTTCGACTCGTGGTAAGACAACGGACTTCCCGATTCCTTATAAAAATGCACCTGCACAGGATGACCCCAATGCACCCATACAATTGGATGTTGGATATCCACCACCTTGTGGTCAAGAGGAAGCTTTAATTCAGGCAATGCAAACAATTATGCAATCCCCTAACCTGACGCGTCTATTGTCTTATCAAGCAAGTGCTGGCATGCCCGAACAAAGAGAAGTCACAGCACAATGGGTTCAAAACCGCTTTCCACGCGCAACAAAGAAAAATATTGTCATTACCAATGGTGCTCAACATGCGGTATTTGCGGCTCTTTCTGCAGTTACAAACCCGGGTGATATTGTTGTCGTTGAAGAACTTAATCATGTAGGTATCAAAAGTATCGCGCGTAACCTGAATATAAAATTGCATGGTATCGCCTGCGATGACCAAGGGATGATCCCGGAAGCACTAGAACAATATTGTAAACATCACAGCGTTGCGGCCTTACAAACAGTATGTACCCCTAATAATCCGACAAATATCAGCATGACATTTGAACGCCGTAAAAGAATTGCTGAGATTTGTATCCAATATAATGTCATGATTGTGGAGGATGATATCTTCGCCTGTTTGTTGGAAGCCCCTCTCCCTCCATTAACAGATTTCGCCCCAAATCACGGAATTTACACATCCAGTATTTCAAAAATCCTCGCCCCAGGCCTAAGGGTGGGTTATGTAAGCGCACCGGAGAGATTAATTCCATCTATCGAAGCGGCGATTCGTGCGACATCAGGAATGGCCTCTCCACTCACAGTCGAGGTCTTCTGTGAATGGGTACGATCAGGCATAGCCAAAGACTTAGGAATACGCCTTCATACAGAAATGAAAGCCCGTCATGAAATATTCAAAAATAGATTTGATCCATTAGGTGCGAATTATCGATTACCCAAATGGGCACTCCATGCTTGGCTTGAAATTCCTGAACCTTACATGGCCGCGGATTTCGTCTTTTCAGCACAAAAACGCGGTGTACAAATTTCAACCAGTGGTGCATTTGTCATAGGTCGAGGTAACGTCCCTCAATATGTACGTGTTTGCCTAGGTGCCCCAAGACAACGTGATACCGTCACACAAGCCGTTGATATTTTAGCAGATTTATATGCCGAAGGTAGCGCAGGTACAGATCGCAGCTTCTATTAAATAAGAAGCTGCTTTTTAACTAAGCTTTGGAAATCGCCTCGATAATATTATCAACGACATTTTCAACCAACTGCCCATCATCCCCTTCCGCCATAACACGGATGAGAGGCTCTGTGCCTGATTTGCGAATTAATACACGCCCAGTCTCTCCTAACCGTGCCTCACCCGCTGTGATAACATCTTTAACGCTATCAACTTCAAGCGGCATCCCCTTTTCTTCGTTGAAGCGAATATTCTTTAGTAATTGTGGTACAGGATCGAAAACACGTCCAACCTCACTCATTGGTTTTTGAGCCTGAACCAGCACGGCCAATACTTGAAGAGCCGCCAGAATACCGTCACCGGTCGTTGCATGATCCCCAACAACAAGATGACCAGATTGCTCTCCTCCAAGATTACATCCATGGACACGCATATTTTCAACCACATAGCGATCACCCACAGGTGTGCGTAACATACCTATACCTTCTTTAGCCAAATAACGTTCAAGACCTAAATTAGACATCACGGTCGCAACTAACGGGCCTTTCAAAGCATCGCGTGTATGCAAAAACTTGGCAACGAGCCCCATGAGCTGATCCCCATCTAATACACGCCCCTTTTCATCACAGATAATGAGACGATCCGCATCACCGTCCAAAGCGACACCAAGATGCGCACCTTTATCAACAACCGTTTCACACATTTTTTGAGGTTTCGTTGCCCCACACATCGCGTTGATATTGGTACCATCAGGCTGTACTGAAATCGGAATAACTTCCGCACCTAATTCATAGAATACTGCAGGTGCAACTTTATAGGCAGCACCATTGGCACAATCTACAACAATACGTAAACCTTCTAAACTTAATCCAGCAGGGAAGCTCTTCTTCACAAACTCAATATAACGTCCCGGGGCATCATCAATCCTCTTGGCACGTCCAATCGACTTAGGATCTGCCAACCCTGAAATAGGAGCATCCATCAAAGCTTCGATTTCAAGTTCCGTCTCATCAGATAGTTTAAACCCATCCGGGCCAAATAACTTGATTCCATTATCTTCAAATGGATTATGAGAGGCCGAAATCATCACACCCAAATCACAACGCATAGATTGCGTCAGCATCGCGACAGCTGGCGTTGGCATCGGACCAACTTGATAAACATCCATCCCCATCGCGACAAAGCCTGAAACAAGGGCCGTTTCTAACATATAGCCAGAAAGTCGGGTATCTTTGCCAATAACTACTTTATGCCTGTGATCTCCACGCGTAAATTTTTTACCCGCAGCTAAAGCAAGTCGTAAAACCAAATCAGGTGTGACCGGATGAATATTAGCCGTACCACGAATGCCATCAGTACCAAAATATTTACGTGCCATGAGATCAACTCTCTTAAGTTTTATAATTGATTGTATTTTCGCTGCTTCGCCAAATTTCTTCAAGGGCGAAATATAAAGAAAGGGCCAGCCTTTAAATAGGCCAGCCCTCATCATTTAGATACAGATAGATAACTATTCTGCAGGATCAGGGGTCGCACCATCTGGCGTGTTTCCACCAGCAGGTTTAGAGGAAGAGGTTGTCGGTACAGAAGTATGAACTTTCTTCTCACCGCTATCTTGGTCATCATCTTCTGTCGCCTGACGAATTTTGTCACCCTTAATCAAGGCATCAACTTCGTCACGATCCAATGTTTCATACTCTAATAGGCCTTGAGCAATTGCTTCCAACTCATCTTGATTTTCAGTCAGAATACGAAGCGCTTCTGCTTCGCCTTCTTCCACAAAACGACGCACTTCCTCATCGATCAATTGCGCAGTAGCATCAGAAACATTTTTCTCTTGTGCCACAGAGTGACCGAGGAAAACTTCTTCTTGGTTTGAGCTGTAACGCAAGCGACCTAATTTGTCAGAGAACCCATATTCAGTCACCATGGAACGGGCAATCTTAGTTGCCTGCATGATATCATTGGAAGCACCGGTTGTGATATTCTCTTTACCAAAAATCATTTCCTCGGCAACACGGCCACCAAACATGGATGCCAACATTGCGCGAAGTTCGGTTTCAGATTGGCTCAGACGGTCACGTTCCGGCAACCACATAGTTACACCTAATGCACGACCACGAGGAATGATTGTCACCTTATGTAAAGGTTCATGACCTTTAGCATGTAGCATCACTACAGCATGGCCAGCTTCATGATAAGCTGTTAGCTTTTTCTCATCTTCAGTCATGACCATGGAACGGCGTTCCGCACCCATCATAACCTTATCTTTTGCGTCTTCAAATTCCTGCATGGAAACAACGCGACGATTACGACGAGCAGCTAATAAAGCAGCTTCATTCACCAAATTAGCCAAATCCGCACCAGAAAAACCCGGTGTACCACGTGCGATGATTTTTGCATCAACATCAGGTGCCAAGGGTGTTTTCTTCATGTGAACTTTAAGGATTTTTTCACGTCCCATAATATCTGGGTTAGGCACGACAACCTGACGATCAAAACGTCCTGGACGCAATAATGCAGGGTCCAATACGTCGGGACGGTTTGTAGCCGCAATAAGAATCACACCTTCATTAGCTTCGAAACCATCCATCTCAACCAATAACTGGTTCAACGTCTGTTCACGCTCATCATTACCGCCACCAAGGCCAGCACCACGATGACGACCAACAGCATCGATCTCATCAATAAAGATAATACATGGTGCGTTTTTCTTACCTTGTTCAAACATGTCACGAACACGGGAAGCACCTACACCAACAAACATCTCTACGAAGTCAGAACCGGAAATAGTAAAGAATGGAACATTAGCTTCGCCAGCGACTGCACGTGCTGTTAAAGTTTTACCAGTCCCTGGAGGACCTACAAGCAATACACCTTTGGGAATTTTGCCGCCAAGACGTTGGAATTTTTGCGGGTCACGCAAAAACTCAACAACTTCTTCAAGCTCGCCTTTGGCTTCTTCAATACCAGCGACATCCTCAAATGTAACACGGCCCATTTTTTCGTTAAGCAATTTGGCTTTTGATTTACCAAAACCCATGGCGCCTTTTCCGCCGCCTTGCATCTGACGCATGAAGAAAATCCATACACCAATTAACAACAACATTGGGAACCAGCTAATTAAAGCAGATAGCAAAAAGCTATCTCCCTCAGGAGGTACAGCATCTACACGCACACCAGCTTTTGTAAGACGATCCACAAGAGTATCATCACGAGGTGCGTAAGTTTTAAATGCTTCTCCATTTGATAAATGGCCTGTGATGTTTTGACCCGTTATGGTCACATCTGACACACCACCTTGTTCAACTTGCGCGATGAAGTCGGAATAAGCTGTTTGAGTACCAGTATTTTGGGACCCAGAACCTTGAAATACATTAAATAGAAAGACCATCAACAGAATGATGACGATCCAAAGAGCCATATTGCGTCCGAATAAATTCACGATCCAATGCCTTAATTATTTTCGCAATTATTATATCTTACGTCACATTATTGCATCTAGATGACATAAGACAGTTCCCCGAAACTTTGTTGTTGTTTTCATCATACAGGACGAAAACAGAATTTAAAAGCAAACCGGACCTCTTACATAGTGTCGGAAAGGGCAGTTGAAAAGGTGAAATCGTCAAATTGTGGCGGAATATTAAAATGAATCTTAAAATTTGACCAAATTTCATGATTTTCCATGTGATCTTCCTCAAACAACGGGAAAAGAGGATGCCAAAATCTCTCCCCTTTATAAAGAGCGGGAACACCATTTCGAATAAAAGCAGGATAGACACAATCTTTTTTTGTTTTCCCTCGTTCTATACACCAACTTTTCCATCCAGTTTCACCGACAGGTCGCACTGAAAAGCCACTAGGTAATTTATCAATTTTGAAACGCCCATCCCAGTCATTCATTGTCTTAGCATCGATCCTGGAAACTTCTCTTCCGATCCATAGAACATCACCACGCGAATGTAATTGTGCGCCGAAACAAGTGGCGCCATAATCGGTTTTAAACAGATTGCTATAAACCTGTTCAAGCATTGATAATTCGGGAGGATAAACTTGCCCGCCAGCCGATGAAATCATAAGAGATAATGCACGAAGCGCGATTGTTCTCGGTAAAGCTTTTAAACACGTTTTCTCAATTTTATAGCATCCAACGTCGTATATCTTCAGATGGTCATTTAAAGCCTGTTTCATTGCCCAATCAATTGCATCCTGTGCATCCGCCATAACTGTAGCTGTTTTTGTCAAGCGATCAGCAGTCAACCCAGCATCAGACAAAAGCGGCGAAAGTTTTCTAAATTTTACCCGGTCAAACTTCTCCAATTGATTGCTTGGATCTTCCACCCAATCAAGTTTTTCGTTTTGAAGATATTCTACAAGTTCTTCTTTCGAATGTGATAATAATGGACGAAATAAAGTGACCCCTTTGCGTCTCTCGACTTTCTTCATAGCAGATAGACCAGAAGGACCACTGCCTCGCGCTAAACGCAATAAAAACGTTTCAGCCTGATCGTCTTTATGATGCCCAAGACATAGATGATCCACGTTATGCTCAATGCACCAATTCAGCATTAAACTATATCTTAATTCACGCGCTTGACTTTGAATATTACTTCTAAATTTTGAATTATGATGGGTAAGAGTGATCGCTTTCACGCCCAGATTTTGAAGTCTTGATTGAACAATCTGAGCCTCTTTGGCGCTTTCTGCACGCAATCCATGATCAACGATCAAGGCAGTGAGATTGATTTCGTTATTCACACACCAATTATATAGTAGATGACATAAAGCCATACTGTCGGAGCCACCAGAACAAGCAACGGCAATTTCTTTAAGGTTTACAGGCTCCTTTAGAACCTGTGACATTAAATGTTGAAAACCTGCCTGGTCGAACTTGGACATATGAGATGCACAATTCCCGCTTATTGTGCAGGACAGTTTTGCGCCTCTTTTCGTTGTTGAGCTTTACGTAAAACTACTTGATTAGCATCTGAATGCTTAGTCAACAAAATATCATATGTAACACATGATTGATCAACTTCGCCTAATTGCGCAAGAGACATACCAAGTTTTAAGAGACTGTCAGGCGCTTTACGTCCCTGCTCGTCATGCTGATAAGTCGCAGCAAAACTGCTCATCGCGTCACCATATTGCTTACGAGCATAATGTGTCTCACCTAACCAATACATAGCGTTTCCAACAAGTGCATGATCCGGATAATGATCAATGAAACCTTTCATCGCACGTTCTGCACTATCCCAATCATGTTTTTGAAGCAAACCATAGGCTGCTTTATACTCTGCTTCTGGTGTGTCAAAACGTGGTTTTACAGAGATAACACCCGGTCCTGTTGTTTCAGGTAAGTTTTCCGTAGTTGTAATAGAACTACCCGCCGTTTGAGAAGAATTGGCAATAGCCCCACCTTGCTGTGTGGACGTATTGTTTTGGAAATCCTGAAGTTGTTGTTCAGATAAAGTGCCTAATACCCCCTCCTGATTGGAGATTGCAGGAGATGTTGTAGTTGTTGTACCAGCAGAAGAAACAACTGTTGTCGCTTGACCGGCTTCCGCAGGATTATTAGCAGTCGCAACTGCCGCCGCTGTACCTGCTGCGATCGGCGTGCCGTTTTCAAGTGCTGTTAATCTAAAATCAATATCTTCAATTAATTTATCAAGTCGGTTCTCAATACGACGTGCGCGATTATCAAGCACCTCATATTGGCCTGTTAAGTCACGTAAGGACTCTTCCAATTCCAAAATTTTTGCCTGAACCTGACTAACCTGAGCTTTGCTTGGACTATCGCCACCAGTTAACAGATCAACTCGCTCAGGATCTTGTCCCTTATAGACTTTAAGCTGCAGGTCTTTAATTGCTTGACGCAAACTATTCATCTGATTTTGCATTGCAGCGATTTCATTGGATTGCGCAGCAACAGGTTGAGCGATAACCACGCCACCGGCTAGAATCATCGCCATCGCCCCAAATTTTAGCCCAGAGGTAAACTTAGCAAAAATCGGTTTTGTCATTCTATCTTTCCCAATCAGATGAAAAATACAGCTATAAATACTGAATATTGTATCTTATTAGCAATACAATACGGCAAGAAAAAGGCTTTTCCTTCTTCTCGACCGATATTTTGCAAAAGAAAAAGGCGGACAAAAGCCCGCCTCATTCTAAACTTGCATATCCTAAAATATTAGGAATTCGCACCACCAACGATACGAGAAACACCGCGACGGTTTTGCGCCCATGCTTCTTTGTTGGAACCTTCAACAGCAGGACGTTCCTTACCGTAAGAAATTGTGGAGATACGATCAGCCGCTACACCCAAGCTCATCAAGTATTCTTTCACAGAGTTTGCACGACGCTCACCCAAAGCCAAGTTATATTCGCGTGTACCGCGCTCATCACAATGACCTTCAACTTGGATCATAACTTGTGGATATTGCAACAACCATGCAGCTTGTTTCGCTAGCGCGGATTGCGCATCAGAAGACAAATCAGAACGGTCATAGTTGAAGAATACACGATCACCAACATTTACGATAAAGTCGTTTTCAGAACCACCAGGAATTTCACTAACGGATGTACCACCAGTGTTACCGCTGTCTGTGGTTGCTGTACCACCAGATGTACCGCCTGTGTTACCACCTGCTGATTCTTCCGGAGCTGTTTCACAAGCAGCTACAAGAACCAATGCAGCGAGCAAACTTAGAATTTTAAAGCGCATAAGAGCATCCCCTAAATGCAAAGCCAAACCAATGACTTAGTTATTGTTTAATTGCAGGCTTATTCCTGCGATCTGATACTAATTTCATCTATGAATTCCCCCATAGGAAATCAAGATTGAGCCAAAAGCACCAAGAAAAACCTTCTCTAATATGTAATTAAGCATGGTATTTCAATTATTTCAACCATTCTTAATATCTTTT
>NZ_SMMC01000141.1 GCF_009711445.1 Curvivirga aplysinae
CTATGCCAAACTTATTATGTCGTGCCAAAAAGATATAAGTAATTGAATATAAACAATAAATAAATTGTATTAAATTTTATATAGCTTGTTGCAAATTGCAAAACTGATGATTTTCTTGAGTCTTATTTGCGTTTTGCAAATTGCATTATGCGAATATTTTTTGTAATTCACAAAAAAGTAACCGTAATTTGCTTGATAATTATTTACGAAGCACCCAACTATATCATCTGACAGATAAAAGAGATAGATAAGCAAGGAAGAATGAGATGAATATTGGCGTGAAAAACGAAAGAGCCATGTTTGGTGCGGGATGTTTTTGGGGGGTAGAACATGCTTTTCGCCAAATGGATGGTGTATTGGAAACATCAGTTGGGTATAGTGGCGGTCATGTGAATGGTGCCAATTATAAAGAAGTATGTTCTGGTGAGACAGGTCATGCAGAAGTTGTTTTGATTCGTTTTGATCCTTCGCGCATCGGTTATGAGGAGCTTGTAAAAGCCTTTTTTGCATTGCATGATCCTACTCAGTTGAATCGGCAGGGGCCGGATGTTGGTACGCAATATAGAAGTGCTGTATTTTATTTCGATGAGAAACAACGTGAATTGGCGCAAGTAACCAAAGAGGCGCTTCAGCCAGCTTTTAACAATAACATTGTAACGGAAGTGACTGTGGCAGGACCCTTTTGGGAAGCTGAAGAATATCATCAGCAGTATTTAGAAAAGAAAGGTGTGAGTTCCTGTCGGATTTAGTGAACTAAGCGTTCTGATCTTGAGGCTCCTTTGGGAGCCTTTTTTATTGATCTTATCTATGTATGAGCATAATTTCGCCTCAGAAACTTTTTAGGAGATATGTAGAGGTAACGCTTATGATCGATCAAGCAACCCTGTTCACATATGTGGCAATTTTGTTTGGCTTTGTGTTGATTCCAGGGCCTGCGGTTATTTTTACGCTGGCACAAGCAAGTCGCAGTGGTACAAAGGTTGGTGTCTCAACAGGCTTTGGTATCGCGGCGGGTGATTTGGTGCATACGGCCATGGCTGTCTTTGGTTTATCTGCAATTATTCAAACATCTGCCTTGGCGTTTACAATTGTGAAAATCGTAGGGGCTACATATCTTTTGTATTTGGGTATAAAAGCTATGTTTACGAAAGTCGAAACAATCGAGCTTGCGGGTGGTAAGGCGGTGACGGCTAAACAGGCTTTTCGCCAAGGTGCGATTGCAGAAATTACCAATCCTAAAACAGCGATGTTTTTCTTGGCGTTTTTGCCGCAATTTGTGAAGCCGGAAAATGGGTCGGCGGCTTTGCAATTAACAACATTGGGTGTGCTGTTTGTTCTGATTGGGATGGGGAGCACTTTACTGGTGGCTTTTTCCGCAGGCGCAATGAGCCGTTTCTTGCAACGCAATCAATTTGTGATGCGTTGGCAGGGAAAAGTTGTCGGCTGTATTTATTGTGCATTGGGTGTTCGTCTGGCTTTTCAAGAAAAGTAGTTACCCTTAGTTGAGCGCCTCGGATGCATCACGGCGAATACGCTCAACCATTGAAACCAATCCATTGCGTCGATTTGGGCTGAGATGCTGGTCTAAACCAACTTGAGCTAGTACGGCGATAGCATCGGTATCTGCGATATAGCTTGGGCTTTTTCCGTCATAAATTGCCATAAGCACTGCAATTAAACCTTTTACAATAAAAGCGTCGGAATCTGCATTAAAGCGCATGATTGTATTGTTGTCTTCTAATCGGCTTGTAACCCAAACTTGGCTCATGCAGCCTCGAACTTTATTTTCTTCGATCATTTCCTCCTCGGGCATCGGGTTCATCTTTTTGCCAAGATCGATAATGTAACTGAAGCGATCATCCCAATCGTCAAAAAGTTCAAAATTGTCGGTTAGTTCTTCTATGGTAATTGCATCAGACATGTAGAGGCCCTTTTTCAAGAATTATGATCTTCAAATAGCGAGGCTGACCGATTTTTACAAGGGGGGTATTATTACAAACTGGTCGCTGCTCTAGCTGCTTGATCATATAGGCCGGATAGGGCGCGCAAATGTTTTGCTAATTGTTTGATTTCATCAGGATCAAAGCCGCCAATTGCATCAAATGAATCAACAAGACAGGTTTCACGTATCTTCCGATATTCACTGCAAAGTTGAGTACCTTGGTCTGAGGTTTTGTAGAATTGTTCTTTGCCCCGCTTTTCGCGTGTAATGAGTTCTGCTTTTAAAAGTTTTTTGAGGGCGTAATTGACCGTATGAGTATCTTCTACATTTAGGGTGAAGCAGATGTCGGAAAGTCGCTTTTCACGATCTCTATGGTTACAACTATGAAGAACAAGGATTTCCAGTGGGCTAAGCTCTTGATGTCCTGCGGCGCCCATGCATCTTTGCATCCAGCGAGAAAAAGCATGTCCCGCGATAATAAGGCCAAATTCATATTCGGAAAGTTCCGCTGCTTTTTCAGAAACAAGATGAGCAGAAGAAACAATCGGGTCAGACATGATTATAAATCCTTGTAAAATTCAAGCATATAAAAACATGCTGCATGGGCGGAAGCAAGCCATCACATATATAAGTTATGAGATTAAGAAGTGGATTTCTTATATATAACTGTCGCAATTCCCATAGCAACTAAGGCGCTTCCCCCGAGACGAGAAAACCACCTGAAAACTGATGGGCGTGTAATTCTTTGGCGAAGTTTATCTGCAAGAAATGCATAAGTTAAAACAGTGATTGAGGCCAAGCTGATAAATGTAAGTATGAGGATTGTAAATTGAGGCAGTAAGGCGGTTTCTACATTGATAAACTGCGGAACGAAAGCGATGAAAAACACGATAGATTTAGGGTTTAGGGCGGTGATAGCTGCTGCATGTCCAAATATCTTCCAGAAGGAAGTCTCTGTTTGGTTTTCTATATTGCCAAGTTGGGTTGTTGTAGCAGACCGAAATAGTTTTATCCCCAAATATACTAAATATGCTGCGCCAATCCATTTTAGAGCTGTGAAGAGGCTTGCAGAGGTCAGTAAAATACTGCCTAACCCTGCCAGAGATGCTGTCATGGCAATTAAATCCCCTAGGGCAGCGCCTGCGGCTGTGGCGAGGCCGGTTTTGCGTCCTTGACTCAAGGCGTAGCTGAGAACCAGAAGTATCGTAGGGCCGGGAATGAGTAGTAAGGCAGTGGACGCGATGACAAATGCAAACCAAACTTCAATACTCATTCCTTAATCTCCTGTTTAATCTGCGGCTGCGCTCACCGAATGTATTAATTCAACATCATTCATGAAATGCAAGTGTAGCAAATGATCACCGATAGAGACAACCTTTGCGCTAACGGATCGTCCGCAGAGGCTTGGTGTTGATAGGGTGACCATTGTGCCTACAGGGATATCTTCTTGACCTTCAATAGCAGCACCATGATCGGAAATGTCAAATAAATGTACGTTCCTTGTGCCGAACTTGCCAGCCTCAAGCTTGCCATCTTCATTTGTTTTGCGGCGGCCTGATTTACGGCGTTCCACATCCTTTGTGGTGCTGCGCACGATCTGGATCAGGCTGCGGCGTAATCTTTCCACATCCTCTAATACGGAACTTGCAACGCCATTCACTTCTTGTGCGAGAGCGGAAGAGGAATGAGCTTCATGTGATACATCGGTGATGCGATCGGCAACTTCCTGTGAAGCCCGTGTGCTTTCATTCACACTATGAGAAATCTCTTGCGTTGCACTGCTTTGTTGATCGATTGCAGATGCAATGGTGGAGGCGGTATCAGATAATTCATGCACGGTGCCAGTGATGTTTGACATAGCTTTCACGCAAGCATTTGTATCATGTTGCATCTGTCCGATGCGTTTTGTGATATCTTCGGTCGCGGATGCGGTTTGGTTGGCTAGACTTTTGACTTCATTGGCAACAACAGCAAATCCTTTACCTGCCTCGCCTGCACGTGCAGCTTCAATAGTTGCATTGAGCGCCAGCAGGTTGGTTTGATTCGCGATATTCATGATCAGACTAACAACTTCTTCGATCTCTTGAGAACCACGATTAAGTTGTTGAACCATCTCACTTACCTCAATGGCTTCATTGGCGGAACGAGAAGCTATTTCATTTTGGGAGATAACCTGGCGTTGGATTTCACGTATAGAAGCGGACAGTTCTTCTGATGCCGCTGCGACGGTTTCGGCGCTTCTTAAGGATTCTTCTGCCGCGGCAGCAACGCTTTGGGCATTTACATCAACCTTGGAGGCAGAATCATACATTTTGTCTGTGTCATCTTTCATGCCTTCAGATCGTTCTGCGACTTGGGCAACGACTTGTTTGGTTTCTTCTTCGATTGTGTTGGCCATGGATAGCAAGGAGGCTGCACGACTACGTTCTGCTTCAGCACGTTCCTGCTCACGTTCTTTTTGCAAGTGGTCTTGGGCAACAAGACTATCTTTGAATTGTCCGACCGCACCATACATTTGTCCCATTTCACTGCGAGAATGACCTTCTGGGGTGGATATGGCCAAATTCCCATGCATTAATTCAGACATGATATCAACGACGCGGCTGATTGGGTCAGAAATAGATTTTACTGCCACAAATGAAATGAGTAAGACTAGTCCTAATCCTACTGTAAGTGATATTGCCACAATAATGATTTTGGCCTCTAAAACATTTGCAAAGAGGGCTTCTAAATCACTTGTGTAAAGACCGGTGCCCACAACCCAGCCCCAAGGTTCGAATTTACGTACATAAGAGATTTTTTTGACCGGTTCCGCTTCACCCGGTTTCGGCCACATATATTCCACGAAACCTGCGCCTTCACGATTTGAAACTGTTTTGTTCATTTCGGCGAATAGGGCGATGCCTTCTGGGTCTTTCAGGTCTTTCACATTTTGACCTTCAAGTTTTGCTGCAAATGGATGCATGATCATCACATGATCTAGATCGTGAATCCAAACATATTGATTGCCATCATATCGTAATTGGCGGAGCGTCTCTTGAGCTTCACGTTTAGCTTCTTCTTCTGAAATTTCACCTGTCTTGAAGCGTTCATATTCGTAAGAAATGATACTATGTGAGGAATCTATAACGTGATTTAGAACGGTTGTGGATTGATTAAAAAGTGCAGAATGCAAATTTAAAATACTAAACCCAGAAAGTACAATTAGACCAAGTGTAGGTATCAATAATATGATTGCTAACTTTTGCCAAATTTTTGGCGCAATAATCTCTAGAAGTTTCATGATATGCCAAATCCCAACATGATATACTTGTTTTATATGACAAATCCATCTTTGTGAGGTCTTTTAAATGCCTCATTAATCGGATTTATTATACCCTTTTAACCTTATCTTCAATAGGGATTTGGCTTATTTCTGAAATATTACTATAGTACCTTTGGAATGTTATTTTTTAATTATTAAAATTTTACTTTTGGGTGCCGTATCCACCACCACCGGGGGTGTGCAGAACAAAGATATCACCATTTTCAACGATGGCTTTACCAGTCGCTGCAAGTTTGGTGATTTGTCCGTCATTATGTTCAACCCAGTTCTCACCAGCCTTACCTGCTTGGCCGCCATTCATGCCATATGGGGCATGTTTTCTGCGGTTTGCCAAAATGACTACCTCCATTTTTTCAAGGAATTTAAGGCGTCGGATGGTGCCATCCCCGCCGCGATATTGGCCTTTGCCGCCAGATCCTTTGCGGATTTCAAAACTATCCACTTGTACAGGGAAGCGCCATTCTAGAATTTCTGGATCAGTTAAGCGGGAATTGGTCATATGAGTATGGACTGCATCGCAACCATCAAAACCATTTCCTGCACCTGCACCGCCACAAACGGTTTCATAATATTGGAATTGGTCATTCCCGAATGTGGTGTTGTTCATGGTGCCTTGGGCACCTGCCATAACACCCAAGGCGCCATAAACCGCATCAGTCACGGCTTGGGATGTTTCAACATTACCTGCAACGACTGCTGCAGGGTATTTTGGGTTAAGCATGGAGCCCTCTGGAATAATAAGTTCGATCGGCTTTAAGCATCCTTCATTCATTGGGATGTCATCATCAACCAAAGTACGGAAAACATACAAAACGGCCGCACGGCATACCGCTGAAGGGGCGTTAAAATTAGTTGGGCGTTGTTCACTTGTACCTGTGAAATCCACTTTTGCAGATCGGGTTGCTTTGTTGATGGACACTGTTGCTTTAATCTGGCTGCCATCATCCATGGGGTAGATGAATTCACCATCCTTAAGAACGTCAATGACGCGCCGAACAGATTCTTCAGCATTATCCTGTACATGGTTCATATAGGCCTGAACTGTTGAGAGACCGAAATGATCCACCATACGACGCAATTCTTGGACGCCTTTTTCATTCGCGGCAACTTGTGCGTGGATGTCTGCTAAATTTTGAGACGGATTACGCGCTGGATATTTGCCACTACTAAGAAGGTTTACAAACTCTTTCTCTTGGAACCGACCTTGATCAATAAGTTTGAAATTATCAATAAGAATACCTTCTTCTTCTACCGTAGTGGAATTAGGTGGCATGGAACCCGGAGTTAGACCGCCAATGTCGGCTTGATGCCCACGACTGCCCACATAGAATAAAATTTCTTTGCCATCTTCATCAAAAACAGGTGTTACGACTGTTACATCCGGTAGATGAGTGCCTCCATTATAAGGCGCATTAAGGACATATACATCACCTGATTTAATTTTCCCTTTATTGCCATCGATAACGGCGCGAATGCTTTCACCCATGGAGCCGAGATGCACGGGCATATGAGGGGCGTTGGCGATAAGTTGGCCCTTGTCATCAAAGATCGCACAAGAGAAGTCTAAGCGTTCTTTGATGTTTACAGAATAGGCTGTATTTTGGAGGCGGAAGCCCATCTGTTCAGCAATGGACATAAATAGATTATTGAAGACTTCCAGCATCACAGGGTCGCAACTGGTGCCGATTGCCTCTGTGCGGGCAAGTGGAATGATGCGTGTTAGTACCAGATCTCCGATATTGGACACTTCTGCTTCCCAGCCCGGCTCAATCACATTAGTTCCAGTTTTTTCACGGATGATAGCTGGGCCTTGGATTTTTGCACCTGCTGGTAAAAGATCGCGGTCAAAAACCGGAGCATTTTGATGATTACCCGCCATAAAGCAGTCTACGTCAGCTAACGGGGTGCTATTGGTTTCTGTTAATTCCAAAGCTCTGGGATCGGTCTGATAGCTTTGACCAATTGTTTCCGTTGCTGCTGTTTCTGCGATAAGGGCTTTGCCTTCCATGTTAAAGCCAAAGCGTTCGCGATAAGCTTCCTCAAACTCTTTTTCCATCTCAGGGATAGATGCAAAAGTAACCTCTAAAGCGTTGTCGGAACCATCATAGCGTAAGTGTAATTTACGTAATGTAGTAAGTTTTTCTTCGGCGATATCTTGCGCGCGAACTTCCTCTTCGCATTCAATAGCTAGACCATCCAAAGACTTGGATAAGGCGGTGAGATTGTCTTCCGATAAGGGGAGTTCAACAGATTTTTCGCGCATCGCACGTACATCGGCTAAACCCATACCAAAGGCGGAAAGAACGCCTGCAAATGGGTGTAATAAAACCTTTGTCATACCAAGTGCATCTGCAACCAAGCATGCATGTTGTCCGCCGGCACCGCCAAAGCTGGTTAAAGTATATTCAGTTACATCATAGCCGCGTTGAACAGAAATTTTCTTGATGGCATTAGCCATATTTTCAACGGCGATTTTTAAGAAACCTTCTGCAACTTCATGAGCTGTGCGTTTATCACCTGTGGCTTTCTCAATCTCTTGTGCCATTTCGGTAAATTTTTGGGCGACTATTGCTTTGTCTAGTGGTTCATCTTGATTGGGGCCGAAGACGGGAGGGAAAAAATCCGGCTGCAATTTGCCAAGCATGACATTGCAGTCAGTTACTGTAAGTGGGCCGCCACGACGATAAGCCGCGGGACCGGGATTTGCACCTGCACTTTCGGGGCCGACACGATAACGTCCCCCATCAAAATGGCAAATTGACCCACCGCCAGCGGCAACTGTATGTATCTGCATCATGGGGGCACGCATACGAACACCAGCAACCTGTGTTTCAAAGGCGCGTTCGTAAATGCCATTGTAATGGGCCACATCTGTAGATGTGCCACCCATGTCAAATGTTATAATTTTATCAAATCCTGCTTGTTCGGAGGTTCTAACAGACCCAACAATACCGCCTGCGGGGCCGGAAAGGATCGCATCTTTACCTTGGAATAATTTTGCATCGGTAAGGCCGCCATTTGATTGCATGAATTGTAGGCGCACATCCCCTAATTCATCAGCAACCTGTTCAACATAGCGACGTAAGATAGGAGATAGATAAGCATCCACTACGGTTGTGTCGCCGCGACTCACCAATTTAATCAGCGGGCTCGTTTCGTTGGATGTGGAAATTTGCGTGAAGCCCAAATCTTTCGCCAAATTTGCGATCTTGTTTTCGTGATCCGGAAATTTATAACCATGCATGGTTACAATTGCGATGGATTTGATGCCGTCATCTAGCGCGGCTTGAAGGCGAGGTTTTAGGTCCTCTAATTCTAGGGAGGTGACGATATCACCTTTCGCGTTTAAGCGTTCTTTTACTTCCTCAACACGTTCGTATAAGAGTTCAGGTAGTTCAATATTGCGATCAAACAATTTTGGACGTGCTTGATAAGCAATGCGTAAGGCATCCCGAAACCCTTCTGTAATAACTAATAAAGTGCGATCACCTTTGCGTTCAAGAAGTGCATTTGTGGCAACGGTTGTTCCCATTTTTACAGCATCAATCTTTTCTGAGGGGATCGGGTCACCTTTTTTCAGGCCAAGGAAATCACGGATGCCTTGTACCGCAGCATCTTTATAAGCTTCAGGGTTTTCGCTTAGAAGCTTATGGGTCAAAAGGCTACCGTCAGGTGCGTAAGCCACAAGGTCTGTAAAGGTGCCACCACGATCAATCCAAAACTGCCAACCCGCTTGTTGTTGTAATTTATTTGTTTGTTCGGTCATGACTTTTACGTCCCTGTTTCTTTGGAGTGCGCCGCGCCTAATGGGGTGATTTCCCTAGTTATACGGTGTCTGGAAATATCTTCAATTTATTTACATTGACAATTTATCAATATTTTGTCAATATTATTTCAACGAGGCGGATCGCTTAATTGAATTTTGAAGGTCATGGGCCGGTTTTAGACACTTTGACAGAGAATTCATTTAGGATGATACTCCATCATATTCTAATAAACGAAATTTTTGAGGTAGATAATCTGCCTCTATGTAACAGGGAAGGTTAACGATGAAACCGAAACATTTATTAGCAGCGGTTGCTGCGACCGTTATGGGTATTTCTTCTGCAGTGGCGGAAGAATGGAACATGCCAGTTCCTTATTCCGATGCGGTATTTCATACCAAAAATATTCGTCAATTTGCGGATGATGTAACTGCGGCAACAAATGGCGATCTTACTATTAAAGTGCATTCCGCAGGTTCTTTATTTAAGCATCCAGAAATTAAAAATGCGGTTCGCAGTGGTCAGGTGCCAGTAGGTGAGTTCTTGTTGTCTCGTCTTGGTAATGAAAATGCGGTATTCGCTGTTGATACATTACCTTTCTTGGCCTCAAATTATGATGCGGCGTCTAAACTTTGGGTAGCAAGTCGTCCAAAAGTTGAAGAATTACTTGACAAACAAGGTCTGCAAGTTCTGTTTTCTGTGCCTTGGCCACCACAAGGTCTCTATACAAAGAAAGATGTGGAAACTGTTGAAGATCTGAAAGGTTTGTCTTTCCGTGCCTATAATGCTGGTACAGAGACATTAGCTAAAAAAGTTGGTATGGCGCCAACTCAGGTTGAAAGCCCAGACATTCCACAAGCTTTCGCGACAGGCCGTGTGCAAGCTATGATTACATCTCCATCCACTGGTGTTTCTTCCAAGGCTTGGGATTTCCTAACAAATTATTATGACACGCAAGCTTGGTTGCCGAAAAACATTGTTGTGATCAATAAAAAATCTTTCCGTCGTTTGGATAAGGCAACTCAGGACGCGGTGATGGCAGCAGCAAGTGCAGCGGAAAAACGCGGTTGGGAAATGTCCATGGCTGAAACTGATGCAAAAACACAAACATTGCGTGATAATGGTGTAACCGTATCCGCACCATCTGGTCAATTGACCCAAGAACTTCAAGCGATTGGCGACGAAATGGTTGCTGATTGGATGGAGTCTGCGGGCGATGATGGTCGAGCTGTTATCAAAGCGTATCGCTAAAATAGCAGGTTGAGCTAAAAAGGGCCGTTGCCTGATGAGATGTGGGCAACGGCTTTTTTATAAAGTCATTAAAATTAAAACAGGATAGGGACTATGCGAAATCTATTAGACCGATTTTATGGGCTTAGTCTGGGCTTGGCTGCAATTTTCTTGTTCGCTATTTGCGTTATTGTGTTGGCGCAAGTTGGGTGCAACATTTTTAACAGTATCTTAAAGATGACAACAGGAACGGCAGGTGATTATACCATTCCGTCTTATGCGGAATTCGCTGGCTTTTTCTTGGCGGCATCTTCTTTTCTTGCGTTGGCTGGAACCTTCAGAGGCGGGGCACATATTCGCGTTAGTTTGATATTGATGCAGTTATCCGATCCTGTAAGACGTGTGTTTGAAGCTATTGCTGTCTTGCTCGGTTTAGTTATGGCATCTTATCTTTGTTATTATCTAGCAGCACTGATGTATGAATCGTATGAATATGGTGACATGTCACCGGGGATTGTACCTGTGGAACTTTGGATACCACAATCTGCATTAGTTCTTGGTACTGCAGTTTTCAGCATTTCTTTATTTGATAGTTTTATTCAAATCCTGAAGGGGGCCGTGCGTGCTCATCCTGATGGCGGTGAATTGGAGTAAGTCTCATGGAACAATTACTTACTTCTTTGTTTCTTTTATCCGTATTACTTGCCGCATTAGCTGGCGGATTATGGGTTGCGTTATCCTTATTGCTTGTTGGCTTTGTGGGGATGATTATGTTTACGTCTGCACCTGTGGGGCTTGTATTGGCATCTACCATATGGGGGCATAGCAATAGTTGGGCACTGGCCGCATTGCCGCTGTTTATCTGGATGGGAGAAATTCTGTTTAGATCCAAACTTTCAGAAAATATGTTTGCAGGGTTAAGCCCTTGGCTTGGGCGTTTACCAGGTGGTTTGTTACATGTGAATATTTTGGGCTGTGGTATCTTTGCAGCTGTTTCCGGATCTTCTGCGGCGACGGCAGCAACCGTTGGTAAAATGTCGATCCCGCAATTACGTCGCCGTGGATATGATGACCAAATGACTCTGGGTACCTTAGCAGGTTCTGGAACCTTAGGTCTTTTGATTCCGCCTTCGATCATTTTGATTGTTTATGGGGTCGCTACAGATCAATCGATTGCACGTTTATTCGTCGCAGGCGTTATTCCTGGTTTCCTTCTCGTTGCTCTCTTTATGGGGTATGTGGCGATTTGGGCAATGATGAATAAATCAAAAATGCCAACCAGTGCGGAAACCTATACATGGACAGACCGTATTGTTGGTTTGAAAAAACTGGCCCCGGTTGTGATTTTGATCGCAGGTGTTATCGGGTCTATTTATATGGGATTGGCTTCACCAACAGATGCCGCAGCTGTGGGTGTCGCGCTTGCGTTATTTCTCAACTGGTTATCTGGCGATTTAAATTGGACAAGCTTTAAAGAAGGGTTGATTGGCGCAACGAAAACCAGTTGTATGATTGCCTTCATTTTGGCTGGAGCTGGGTTCTTAACTGTTGCTATGGGCTTTACAGGTATTCCACGCGCTCTGGCGGAATGGATTGGGGATATGCAACTATCACCTTTTGCCTTGCTTGCTGCGTTAACCGTGTTTTTTGTAATCCTTGGATGTTTCCTTGATGGTATTTCCGTTGTGGTGCTTACAACATCAGTGATTTTACCGATGGTGGAGAAGGTCGGTATTGATATCTTATGGTTTGGTATCTTTGTCGTGATTGTTGTTGAAATGTCTCAAATTACACCACCTGTTGGCTTTAATTTGTTTGTTCTTCAAGGGCTTACCGGGAAAGATATTTTACGTATCGCCAAAGCAGCTGTTCCATTCTTTCTATTGATGTTCATTGCGTTGGGCGCAATAGTGGTCTTTCCAGAACTTGTGACCTACCTACCAAATAATATGGGAAATTAAATTTGGAAGAACCGCTAGAAGCTGTGGATTCAACAAACGAGCCGCATGACCATCCTTTAAAAGGTATTGGTTATATGTTGGCAGGTGTGGCGATCCTTGTTGCGCTTGAAATGTGCGCGAAATCCGCAGCCAATGCAGGTGTTGGTGTGTTGCAGGTAAGTTGGGTGCGCTATGTTGGACATCTCTTGCTTTTTGCGGCGATTTTCGGTCCAAAATTAAAACTTGGTTTGATAAAAACTCAATACCCCGTGAAGCAGGTTTCGCGGGGTGTTTTATTACTGTTGATGACACTGGCATCTTTCTTGTCCCTCCAATATTTACAGATGATACAAGTGACCGTTATTGGTTTTTTAATTCCGCTTGTCGTTGCCGCGTTGTCGGTACCGATGTTGAAGGAAAAAGTTGGGCCTCATCGTTGGGGAGCAATTATTATTGGATTTGTCGGGGTGATGTTGGTTGTGCGCCCTACCAGCCTAGATACACATTGGTCCATGTTGGTGCTGATGGGGGGGATTTTCTTCTACGGGTTTTATATGATCTACACCAAACAGCTTGCCTCAAAAGGGGAAAGTTCTATCAGAAGTGTTTTTTATACAGCTTTAATTGGTGGTGTGATTTTAACTTTGCCGATGCCATTTGTATGGGAAAGGCCGCAAAGTATAGAAGTTTGGGGATATCTAGCCGCAGCAGGTATTCTTGGCGGAATTGGACATTTCTTGGTTATCAAGGCACATGAATTTGCCCCGGCAAGCTTGCTGGCGCCATTTATTTATACCCAAGTGATTTGGTCTGTGTTAATGGGCTATTTACAGTTCGGAGATTTACCGGATCATTGGACGATTATCGGCGGTGCTATTGTGATCAGCAGTGGCATCTATTTGATGGTTCGGGAAGCTCGTAAAAAGAAGAATTAAATTCATACTAAAATAATTACTATAAGGGGTTGGGGTATGAGTGAAGCCGTTCAGGGAACAGGTCTGAATAATCGTGCCGTTATCTTGATTATTGTGGCAATGGCGTTGTTGGCCGTTCAGGAAGGTATTGCAAAATATTTGGGACAACATCTATCTGTACCTCAGGTGGTTTGGGCGCGTTATGCAAGCCATGCCATGTTGATGCTGGTTATCCTTTTTCCACGACATGGCTTTAAGATTTTCAAAAGTAAAATCCCCTTTATGCAGACGGGACGTAGTCTTCTATTATTCACGGATACAGCTCTTTTCTTTACCGGACTTACCTTGATCGGTTTGGCTGAGGCTACTGCCATTTTCTTTATGGCACCTCTCTTCGTTGTATTGATTTCTATCCCCTTATTAGGAGAACGGGTCGGATGGTATAGTTTTGGGGCGATCTTTGTCGGTTTCCTTGGGATGTTACTTATCGTGCGTCCCGGATTGGACGGTATGAATATCGGTGGTTTGATGATTGTAGGGTCCGCCGTTTGCATGTCTTTATTTAACGTATCGACAAGAAAACTAGCTGGCACGGACGATGCAGAGGTCACCATGATGTTTACAGCCATGGTTGGGTTTGTTGTCGCGAGTATTGCGTTGCCATTTTTCTGGACTACACCGGAAGGTTTATGGGTTTGGCTTGGCATGATCTTTATCGGGATGATCGGTGGCGTGGCACATAATCTGTTCATTATCGCCCATGAAAACGAAGAAGCGAGCAAGCTTGCTCCTTTTATGTATAGTCAGATTATTTTCGCCATTGCGTTGGGATGGCTCATGTTTTCCATGTTGCCAGATATATACACCGTCATTGGATCAATCATTGTGATCGGAAGTGGATTATTCTTATGGAAGCGTGGGCGTGTAAAAGCTGAAGATCTCGAGCAGCTTTAGAAACATAGTATTGTTAAATCAAGGCATCATATAACTGAACAATCTGCCGTTGGATGATGTTGTCGGCAAATTGCGTTTCAACGGCCTTACGGGCTTCTTTTGCCATTCGTTGTCGGATTTCTGGTTTTTCGGCCAGTAATTGTAAGGCGTCTGCCAGTGGTTCGACGGATTTCAGCGGCACCAAAATACCTGTTTTGCCATCAACACAAATTTCACGACAACCCGGAACGTCCGTAGCAATTAAAGCGCGTCCACAAGCAGCACCTTCTAGCAATGATTTTGGTAATCCTTCGCGATAGCTAGGTAATACCGCGATATGGGATTTTGCGTATTCGCTGGCGATATCTGTGCTTGGTCCTGTAACTTCAACGATACCTTCTGCAGCCCAGCTGTCTAGTTCAACTTGGGTAAAGCTCGCCGGATTATCATCGGTTGGGCCCACTAGGCGAATTTTTATATCCGTACCATATTTCTTTAAAAGGCGTGCGGCTTCTACCAATTCACCGATACCTTTATCTTTCAGCATACGGGCAACACAGGTCGCAATAATGGGGCCTTCTGGTTCTGGAGTGACATCATACTGGTTGATATCTACGCCTGACCCACGGATAATACGTGTATGGGAGGCTTCGACTTCAATATCCTGAATAAAGGTACGTTGGTCATCTTGGTTTTGAAGTAGTAAGCGCGTGCGGTCACGATTGTTTAACCATTTCAGTAAAGATTTAACAACTGGACGTAAAATCTTTGCTTTTAAACTTTGAGAGATGAAGAGATAACCTAATCCTGTCATCGCATTTACGACCGCAGGAACGCCTGTTAACCAGGCTGCAAGTGAGCCATATAATACAGGTTTCATGGCAATATTGTGGATGAGATCCGGTTTGTGCTCTTTGAAAGCTTTACGGATGGCCAATAAAGTTACCCAATCTTTCACAGGATTAATGCCACTGCGATCAAATGGGATTGATACAGCTTTAAAACCTTCTGCTTCAATTTTTTCAACATGGCCGTTGCCATTGAAACGAACACCGGCAATGACAGTTGCACCAGCATCGCGGGCTGCGCGCGCCATCGGTAGACGATGTGAACAAAAAGACCAATCTTCTGCTGCAAGAAAGAATACAGTTTTACCTGCAAGAGGGAGGTCATCTTGTTTCATATACCCAATCCAATTCACATCACTATGTTTGCTGTCGTATTCAGGCTAAAATAGGGGGATTTTGCAATAAGGCAACGCCAAAAAGCAGACTAATTTTACGATGATGTGGAAAATGGATTGCCAAGTTTCTTTTTGCGTTTTATCCAGCCACTCATAAACATTAACATCCACATGCGTTGGATGAGGCAAGAAAAGCTTAAAGGATTTAGAAATGGGCATTCTTCTGGGAATTGATACAGGCGGTACATTCACTGATGCCGTGTTGTTTGATGAAGAAAAAGGCGTGTTACACGCAGCAAAATCTCTGACTACGAAACATGATCTTTCCATCGGCTTAAATGGTGCCGCACAGGCTGTTCTAAATGAGGCAGTTGATATTAAGCCAGAAGATGTGAAGCTGGTTTCTATTTCTACAACGCTTGCAACCAACGCTATTGTGGAAGATCATGGTAATCCCGTGGCTCTTTTACTGATTGGCCAGCCGCCAGCCACTTTAGAGCGCGCAGGTCTTAAAACTGTGATGGGAAGTGATCCTGTTATCTTCATTGAAGGCGGACATACGGCAAGTGGTGATGAAAAATGCCCATTGGATGTTGCTGCCTTGGAAGAAGCCTTGGATAAGATTAAAGGTAAGGTATCTGCCTTTGCAATTGCTGGATATTTTGCCACGCGTAATCCCGCTCATGAAATTCAGGCACGCGAAATCATTCGTGAGCAAACTGGATTGCCAATTACCTGTGCCCATGAACTGAGTTCTAACCTAGACGCGCCACGTCGTGCGTTAACTGCTGTATTGAATGCCCGTCTCATTCCATTGTTACAGCATTTGATTGAAGCTGTGCAGGATTTCCAACAAGATATCGGACTGGAATGTCCTTTAATGGTGGTGAAGGGGGATGGTTCTCTTATCTCAGCGGATACAGCCTTAAGTCGCCCTGTTGAAACGATTCTATCTGGTCCTGCTGCAAGTGTGGTTGGTGCCCAACATCAAGTTGGTCAAAAGGATATGGTTGTTTCCGATATGGGGGGGACAACCACCGATATCGCACTTCTAAAAGATGGTCTACCTGTCCTAAATAAAAACGGGGCGGTTGTCGCGGGACATCGTACGATGGTTGAAGCTGTTGAAGTGCACACAGTTGGCCTTGGTGGTGATAGTGAAATTCGTTTGGATGATGAAAAGAATTTGGTTGCGGGCCCTCGTCGTGTGGTGCCGATTTCACTCTTGGCCTGTGATTATGACTTTGTCGTTCCAACACTTAAAGAACAACTCGAACGCGGATGGCGTAAAACATATGACGGTAAGTTTGCTATCAAATTACGTGACTTACCCGAAGATCAACGTGAAAGCCTAAGTCGTACGGAAGAGTTTATTTACGATAAACTTTCTGAAGGGCCGATGTCTTTAGAAAAACTTTTAGGCCGCCAAGTGCCTGATCCTCCCCTTCGTCGTTTGGTCGATCGTGGCTTGGTTATTATTTCTGCTTTTACACCATCTGATGCGTCTCATCTAAAAGGTCTGCATGACAGTTGGAATAAAGAGGCGGCAGAACTAGCTGCTGCTATTTGGGCCGATACCGAAAAACGGCCGGATCAAATGGTTGCCGAAGACGCGTTGGATTTCGCTGAAAAGGTTTGGGATTTAACAGTGATCCAAACTGGGGAAGCTTTGATTGACTCAATCCTTGATAGTCGTATTGGGTTAACAGTTGCAGCGGGACAAGGGCTTGCGAAACAGCTTATTCGTGAATCCATGAAGGCTGAGAAAGATCGCCTACTTCCAATGATACCAAGTATGGCCTTGGCGGAGCCTCTCGTTGGTATTGGCGCGCCTGCACGCAGTTATTATGGGGAAGTCGCAAAACGTCTTTCGACTGAATATATCGAACCTGAATTTGCCCATGTATCCAATGCGGTTGGTGCCGTTGCAGGTGGTGTTGCACAGCGCGCTGAACTGACGGTTACGGCACCGGATGATATGCGCTTCCGTATTCATGGGGCAGGTGAACAGGAAGATTCCTTCGATTTGGAAGAAACGTTAGAAAAAACAAAACAACTTGCACGCATGATTGCTCATGAACGTGCGGTCAATGCAGGCGCTGGTGATATTGAAATTCGTATGGAAGAAGAAATTCGTCAGGCGAATACAGGCGGAAGTGATAAGCCTATTTTTATCGAAGCAAAAATTACGGCCACAGCGATAGGTCGACCAAATTTGGGATAATTGATTATAAACCTCAAAACTAAAAAGGGATATGTTTTCACATATCCCTTTTTTCGTATTTGTTTAGATTAACCGCGGCGGCGTTTACGTCCGCGTCGACCACCTTCATTTTCATCTCCACCATGAGAATGCGGAGAAGGACCATTAGAAAGCGGACCTAGCACTTCAATGATTTTTTCTTCTGATGGTTTTTCACCTGGTGTGTAATCTTTCAAAGAATCTGTAATCGCTTTGATCACTTCACCATCAGAGCCACAGCAGCCACCAATAATTTTCGCACCGCAATCACGTGCCATACGGGCATATTTACCCATCAGTTCTGGCGTGCCGGAGAAAATAAACTCACCATTTACATATTGCGGAATACCACAATTTGCTTTGGCAACGATAACGGCATTTTCATCCACAACAGTTTGCATTTGTGCTAGAGAGATAACGCTTTCTGTTGGACCAAGACCGCAATTTGCACCAATCGCTGCTGGCTGATTTGGTAAGTGACTAAGATGTTCATAAGCATCTTCCGGGGATACACCCATCATGGTTTTACCATTTGTATCAAAAGTCATTGTTGTTACAACAGGTAAGCCAACCGAGGATGCACCTTCAACAGCGGCCGCGGATTCTTCACGGCCGGACATGGTCTCAATCCAAAGAACATCGACACCACCAGCTTTTAAGCCTTCTGCTTGTGCTTTAAAAGCAGCAACAGCTTCTTCATATTTTAGTGTTCCCGCTGGTTCCAGAATTTCGCCTGTTGGCCCCATAGAGCCACCAACAACCACATCTCTATCGGATGCATCTGCGACTTTACGCGCGCGTTCAGCCGCAGCTTTGTTTAATTCAAATACACGATCTTCTGAACTATGCAATTTCAAGCGAAACTCGTTACAGCCAAAGCTGTTGGTTAAAACGATGTCAGACCCATTATCCACATATTCTTGATGTACAGATTCAACACGATCCTGATGATCCACATTCCAAAGTTCTGGTGCGTCACCTGTCTGTAGACCACGTTTAAATAGGGATGTTCCCATGGCACCATCCGCAATCAAATAGTCACGTTCGTTTAATAATTTTGTAAATAGATTTCCCATCTGTTGCTTCCTTTGGAAT
>NZ_SMMC01000155.1:0-7158 GCF_009711445.1 Curvivirga aplysinae
GTGCATCAAGGTCTAAATTCTAACGGGTGTAAAATGCATCGCATTCTGTTTTTGACATTTATTTTTCTCGGATATTTTGTATCGACTGTTTCAGCGAATTCTAAAGTATCGTTGGTAGTCGATGTAAATGAAGATATTGCGGCTCAGGTTAAACTTGTAGAGTGCGTTTTTGAATATTTGCCTGAAGAATTAGATGTGGTTGAAATACCTTGGAAGCGGGGGCAAATTGCTACGCAAAAAGGGGCCGTAGACGGTTTTTTTATTGCTGCACGCTCAGATGAACGTGATACTTATGCGAGTTATTCTGATGCGTTACGTGAAATTAAATGGTTTTACATTCTACGCAAAGAAAACAAGTTAGCACCTGATCATGCAGATTTTTATCAAGCACGATTTGGCTCCAGTCGTGGAACTAGACGTTTAATGTGGCTTCAAAATGAATTAGAAGCCAAAAGCATACAAAGTCATATAGAGATTGTAGCGAATACTACTCAAGGGATAAGCGAGCTACGTAAAGATAAATTTGATATCCTGTTATCGAATGGAAAAAGTTACCTGCAAGCTTTATGGCAATTAGGAGCGAATGCAGAAAGTTTTAAAACCTATCCCGTGAAAACGATCTCTGGTGGGGTGTATTTTGGTCATGCTTTTTTAGAACATAACCCTGATTTCCTGAGCCGTTTTAATAGCTATGTTGATAAATGCAAAGCCGCGAAAACATAAGAAGCTTCATTTAAGCATGCAATTATGTTAGCACTTTATCGTTTGAGTTATATTTAACTGCGTTTCTATTATGTTATGAACAGAAGTATGAAGTATATTTTTCTCTTTTTCTTATTTGGGTCTGTTTCATCATTTGCTGCGGAACCAGTAAAACTGGTTGTCGATATTAATCGTGATATGTTAACGCAATCAATGCCCGTCCAATGTGTATTTAAACAACTTGATGAGAAGTTACAAATTTTACAAATGCCTTGGAAACGTGGGCAGATCGCAACAAAAAATGGAGACGCGGATGGTTTTTTCATCGCTTCACATAGCCCAAAGCGAGATGAATATGCCGTATTTGGAGAGCCAATCGCAACCATTGAATGGATTTATGTCACGCATGTGAGTAATGATTTATCGCCGGATAATCCTGAATTTTATGCTTTACAATTTGGTTCAATTCATGGTGCGCGTCGAGTGGAATGGTTGCGTGGTGAATTAAAAAAGTATGGGACGCCTCAACCAATAAACCTTTTAGGTTCAACGGATCAAACCTTGAATGTGCTTGTGAAAGGGGAGTTGGATGTGGTTTTATCCAATCGTGCCAGTTACATACAAACGATTGAAAGCAACCCGAAGCTTAAAGACATGTTTCATGTTTTTACAGTTAGAAAAGTCCCAGGTGGTGTGTATTTTGGGAAGCGTTTTTTACAGAAAAATCCTGATTTTCTAGAACGTTATAATAACGCAGCAAAAAAATGTAATTTATAAGATCGTTTTGGTTTAATGAAGATATTGCATTTTATACTTTAAAATTACTTTTTCGGTTTCACGCGCCATCTGGAAATGTCCGGCTTGTTCAAGTGAAATCAGAAGCTGGATTTGTAGGTTATTGGCACTCATCATAGTTGCTTTACGCTTATCTGCTGTTTCAGCTGAGGCTTTTTTGATCAGTTCTTTGATCTGGTCAAGTAAATGCCCTTCATATGTTTTCTTTGGCAACTCTTTGTGAACGTTTACTGCTCTTTGAGTTGTGGGTTGTTTGATCCATTCATTGATTTTCAATTCCGCAAGAAATTCAAGAATACCCATTTGTTGATCCTCATTTTATGAATATCTATTTTTAATTTATGTATAGGAAAAGGAAAAGCCGAAACATTTTGATGTTCCGGCTTCTTTAAGTTTAAAACGGTAACGATGCTTTAATTGATCAGGTTTCTCAATTCTCGACTTACAACGGCTAACATCGCCAAGTCTATCTGGGGCAAATTATTAAGTTCATTAAGCAAGCTTTCTACGCGTTCCACTAATTCAGGGCGGCGTTTAGACCATGTCTCTATCGCTTCATCTCCATTTTCACCATCTTTCAGTACGCGAGACGTAATGTCTGACTGTAATCCCCAAAGATCGTCAATTGTGGCACTTAATGCCAAACGGTACCATTGGCTGTCCGCCGGGATGCGGTTCGCGGCAGAGCGCAACCAATCTAAGCCAAATTTGGTGCCGATAGATGCATAAGTTTGCCCAACTTCTTTAACTGGCTGGTTTGCTTGACCGGCAAGGCGCACAACATCGCAGGCAGAAGAAAGCATTTTTAACTGGCCAATCGCTTGTGCAAGATCGGCTGGGACACCGTCTTGTTCGAAACGCTTGGAACGCGCATCAATATTATCCAAAGCAATCTGACCTAGGATATCTTTCAGATTATCTTTCAGCGTTGCGACGCCAGATTTATATCTTTCGATGTTATCCGAAATATTTAGTGGATGTTCCTCATTGCGTAGGAACCACTCTGTCATCCGATTGATGGTACGACGGGTTTCTTGCAACATTTGTAATTGAACTTTGGAACCAGCCTTATTATCCAAAGCTTCAATTTGATTCCAAAGCTCACGTAAGCCGAATACTTCGCGGGTGATGGTATACGCTCGTGCTATATCCGGGGCACTCATCCCAGTACGTAAATTCATTTCATTTACAAATGCAGGACCAGTTCGGTTGATCATAGAATTTGTCACCGCAGTCGCAATAATTTCACGACGTAGGCGGTGTTTATGAATGTTTGAAAGATATTTTTCACGTAAAGGTGTTGGGAAGTAACGTTCCAAGTCTTCAGTCAATAAAGGATCATCAGGTAAATCAGATTCCAATAAATTCTGATAAGTGATGTTTTTCGCATATGCCAAGATTACAGAAAGTTCTGGACGACTTAATCCTTTTTGCGAGGCTAAACGATCAGAGATTTCTTCGTCATCAGGTAAGAACTCTAGGCCGCGATCCAAATCGCCACTTCGTTCCATAGATCGGATAGTGCGTTGGTGACTATCAAGATCTTTAACAGCCATCAGTTCAACCATGGAGACAGATTGTGTTTGTTGATAATTGTCTCGCAATACTAAAGCGGAAACTTCATCGGTCATTTCTTCCAATAACACATTGCGTTGCTTTTCGGTCATGTCACCACGTGCAACCACGTCACCGAGTAGGATTTTGATATTCACTTCATGGTCGGAACAATCCACACCCGCGGAATTATCAATGGCGTCTGTATTCACACGCCCGCCATTTTCAGCGAATTGAATACGGGCGCGATGGGTAACACCAAGATTTGCGCCCTCACCAAGAACCTTACATTTCAATTCATTTGCATTGACACGTAAGGAGTCATTTGCACGATCCCCAGCATCCGCGTCTGTCTCATCGGAATGTTTAATATAGGTCCCAATACCACCAAACCAGAGGAGATCAATTTCAGCTTTTAAAAGAGCGGAGATTAATTGATTAGGCGGCAAGCTATCGACATCCATACTAATCATTTTTTTAATTTCTGGGGTAAGGGAAATGGATTTTGCTTTGCGGTCAAAAATACCACCACCCTTAGAAATCAAGCTTTGATCATAAGCGTCCCATCCTTTGACTTCTTCAAATAGACGTTGACGTTCTTTGAAAGTTTTTGCTGAATCAGGGGTAGGATCAATAAAGTTATGGAGATGATTGAACGCTGCCTTCAAACAGATATGTTCAGAAAGCAACATACCGTTACCGAATACATCGCCCCCCATATCACCTACACCAATTACGGAGAAGTCTCGGGACTGTGTGTCATGGCCCATTTCGCGGAAATGACGTTTTACAGATTCCCAAGCACCACGGGCAGTAATGCCCATTTTCTTATGGTCATAACCAGCAGATCCACCAGACGCAAAAGCATCCCCTAACCAGAAACCGTTTTTAACAGAAACTTCGTTGGAATAATCAGAGAAGGTTGCGGTTCCTTTATCCGCGGCCACCACCAAATATGGATCATCCTCATCTTTGCGCACCACGTTTAATGGTGGCACAACTGTGTCGCCTTCAAGATTATCGGTAATATCCAGCATGCCCTGAATAAAGGTTTTATAGCAGGTAATACCTTCTTCCATGAAAGCAGCACGATCAGACATTGGTGGTGCTTTCTTTAGAACAAAACCACCTTTTGATCCCACAGGGACGATCACAGCATTTTTAACCTGCTGAGCTTTTACAAGGCCAAGGATCTCTGTGCGGAAATCTTCGCGGCGGTCTGACCAACGTAAACCCCCACGTGCAACCATGCCGAAACGTAGATGCACAGCTTCAAAACGCGGAGAATATACAAAAATCTCTCTAAGTGGTGCAGGTTGCGGTAAATCTTCAATCTCACGTGCTGCCAATTTGAAAGAAACATACGATTTTGGATTACCATTTTCCTCTTTCTGGAAAAAGCTGGTACGTAATGTTGATTGTACAATGTTAAGGAAACGGCGAAGAATACGGTCCTCATCTAGATTTTCAACCAAGTCCAATTTGGAAGAGATCAACTTGATCATATCCCCTTCGACTTTCTCCGACATATCACTTTGGAGGGCCGGATCAAACCGAATATGGAATAATTTGGCAATCAATCCTGCTAATTCAGCATTATTAGCCAGTGTTTCTTCCATATATGCTTGAGAGAATGGGATACGTGCCTGTCGTAAATACTTGGAATAAGCGCGAATAATCACGACATCTTGCCAATCTAAGCCTGCAGTTAACACTAAACGGTTATAAGCGTCATTTTCAACTTGACCAGACCAGATATGTTTAAAGCTTACATGAAAACTTTCGCGGATTGCGCTGTAATTTACTGGTTGTTTATCTGCGGTTTCTAAAACGAAGTCGTGAACAACGGTATAACCGTCTGTGTTAGCTGGTCGGATTTCATAAGGTGCTTCTTCTAACACCTTAAGACCCATATTTTCCAGCATAGGCATGATTTCTGAGAGAACTACTGGACCGTCATAACTAAAAACTTTAAAGCGTAGTTGGTGGTCTTCTGCTTCAATTGGATGATAAAGACTAACTTCTATCTCTTTATTTGTCAGTTGATTTTCAATTTTACCAAGATCATAAATTGCTGTTTGAACGGCTTGATTATCTTTATAAGATGTAGGGAAAGCATCTGCATAACGGCGATGCAAGTAAAGGCCGCGTTCTTCACCTTCACTTTCAATTAATGCTTGGCGTAGTTTGTCTTCCCATGTGCGACCCGCTTCGATGACACGTGTTTCAATGTCACGTACAGAAATATCAGGTACTTCACCAGGAGTAGTTCCAATGATGAAATGGACGCGGCACAAAGGCTCATCAGTCATGTAGGTGTAATGGGCAGAGACTTGTCCTTCATAACATTTGCTTAGGACGTCACCGATTTTTTTGCGCAAGGCTGACGAAAAACGATCCTTTGGCACATAAACGATTGCAGACATGAAGCGTTCAAAAGCATCTTGGCGTGTGAAAAGCGCGATGCGCTGGCGTTCCTGAAGATACACTATGCCAAGAACCGTTTGAGCAAGTTCATCTTCTGAAATTTGGAATAGCTCATCACGTGGATAATTTTCGACTACATGCAAAATTGCTTTGGTCATATGGCTACTGGTTTGCGAAAGGTCTAAACGATCGATAACCGCTTTTACCTTACGTCGTAGTAACGGAATCTCGCGTGGCGACTGGTTGTATGCCTCCGATGTAAAGAGGCCTGCAAAGATGCGTTCACCGATTGCTTTACCTTTACCATCATATACTTTTATCGCAATCGTATCCATGTAGACACGACGATGGACAGTCGACCTGCGGCTGGCTTTCATTGTGCGCGCTACACCTAAAGAATCGATATATTTACGAATGTCGTCCGATAACTTACCTGAATCGGTTAGGCCCTCGATGATGGTAAATTGTGGGTCTCGTAATAGGCCTAGGCCGCTTCCTTTAACGGGTTCAAGATAGTTTTTGCCACTTCCATAAGACATTTCCGTGTATCCAAGGAAGGTGAAATTATCATCGTGAATCCACTGCATGTAATCTTTGAGTTCATCGAACTCCTCTTTGCTGACACCTTTGGGCGGGCTCTTTGAGAATGTAGACACTTGCTCTTTCGCTTTTTCGCGCATGGACGGCCAATCTTCCACGGCTGCGCGTACGTCAGCAAGGACAGTGTTTAAACCTTTTTCGATTTCTGCAAGGGCTTCTTCCGAGGTTTGTTCATCGACCTCAAGAGACATATAGGATTCGCGAATACTTCCTTTCGGGTTTTTACCGTAAGTCAGTTTTTCCAATTTACCAGATGCATCTCGTTCAGCGCAGAAAACCGGATGTACAACCAAATGGACTCCAAGGTTCTGGCGGGATAATTCCATTGCAACAGAATCTACAAGGAAGGGCATATCATCATTAACTATTTCAATGACAGTGTGGGTGGAATGCCAGCCATGTTGTTCCATCCGCGGATTATAAACGCGAATTTTTGCTTCGCCTTCTTTTCGTAATTGCCCCCATGTCCACATAGAAATTGCTGCACCATATAAATCTTCGGGATCACGCTCATCCATGTCGGATGGTGGGACATTCATGTAGTAATGGTCAATGAAGTCTTGGGCCGCTTTGCCTTTTGCCCCTGACATCCGTTTTGATACAAATCCGGATACTTTTTCTAACAGCTCTTCTTTACGAGTTTCCAGCTGTTTTGACATGCGCTTATCTCCCGCTTTATGTCAGATGAAAGCGTAGACCTGCGAAGTCCCTGTTCTAACCATTGTCGAATTTCTTAATCTATCGACAAATCTATTCCAAAGAATTGAGGTCTGCGAAACCTATGGTTTTATGAGCGCTCTTTCATCAATGGTTTTATTCTAATCTTTTTTATAATTTGGCACGAATTATTAAAATTCGGGCGCAAAAAGGGTAGTGGCTATGCGACACTAAAAGAATCTTAACTGCTTTTTTTTACTATGTCATTAATAAAGCATAGCTTTTTTTGCACTTCGGTTCTTTTTTCAGGAAATACTTATAAATGTGAAAGATCAATGCTGCAAAAGATTGTTTATAACGATTTTTCAAAGCAGGTGTTAGGCCGGGCAATAGTAGTAAGTTGTCTCTAGCTTATATAAGTAT
>NZ_SMMC01000155.1:7389-21642 GCF_009711445.1 Curvivirga aplysinae
ATTATTATGATAGTCTGATATAGTTGCATTCTATTAAAAAAGTCGGCATAATACTTTTTAAGGACATTTCGCATATGGCTGTGCGAAAAACTGGAAGGGCTGAGGGGCGTCCTAAGTACTTCCTATGATTGGCATTTTTGGGGAAGGGTTATGTCTTTAGTGGACTCTCATGTTGAATATGGTTGTTGGATCACGCCTGATAATGTGGTGCAACAGGGAATTCCTATACTTGATCAAGATAATACACCTTATTCGATTGAAAAAATGCATGCGCATGGGGATCTATACCGCGCTGGTTTTGTTGAGATTCGATACAGTGGTGGAGCCACGATGGAATTATGGGGTGTGTCAGAAGCGATACGCCGTTCGCGAGAAATATGGCAAGCGCTGGCAACTTCAGTAAAGCAAGTTACATTATGCACAATTTCAACTAATGAATCCAAAATGGAAATGTTGGATCATGAAATTGGCTTTGCCTTTCCGGCGGAAATATCTGACTTAGAGAATTTCCTGGGTCTTGATTAAACTGACAAAAGTTCCTTTTTATCTGAAGGGGCCTTGGGCTTTTTAATCCCCTGTAGTCGTATAGTGGAAAATTGCGTCATAAAAATGTGCACCTGAAACTAATATGAAAAGAAATCCTGTAAAATTTTCACATTTCTGTAATACAGAGAATCTCATCACAGCGATGTAAATTAAGGCCGTTATGCAATAGTGCATACGCGGAAAATAAACACCTTGTAACAGATTAAATGATAAAACACCCAAGATTGCGACTAGAAGAGAGAAAAATGGTAAGTCTTTAAATGGATAGTATATTTTCTTTTTTTTATATATGGCAAAACCGTAAGTGCTTACAAATACTATAGAGGCCAGCGCGATCTCAAGTCTCGTGTATGTATAAACATATCCAAAGAAGGTTTTTAACTTTTGGAAAATTATTTCGTCCCAATTATCATGTTGTATTGCTTCTGGTAGCCATTTGAACTGCCCTTTATCCAAGGTTAGGTAAGTGCTTGTTTCAAATATATATTGATTCAGGCTTGTCCAGAGTATGACCGGGATCACAGATAGGCTGAAAAAGATAAAAAAGTTCAAAAAAGGTGATTTAACAATTGAAATATTAGTCTGTTTTAGTACGAAAATGCCAAAAAATAGGCCACATATAAAGGCGGGTATAAGGATCGAAAATGCAGGATAAACGAGAATTGAAAGCCCGATAAAGAGCCCGAGAGAAACATATGACAATCTAGATATTAGTTTGTATTGTGCACCTAGTAAGCAATACATGCAGGCGCCAATTGCAACTGGCAGATTCATTATAACAGTGTGCAGCAAGAAGGTACCTGCTTCAACAATATCTAAGCTGGCAATAACTAATGCCAAAGCCATTGCTGGATATCCTGATGTTTGCAGGCCACTAATTCTCAGAGCACCCCAACAGCACAGAAAGACAATGCTTATATTTAGAATGAAATACGCCAAGTAAAAGTTTAGGGCGTTTGACACATGTTTTGCGCGGCCTACACCTAAAGAGTCCTCAATCGTAATTAAGGGCTTAATGAATGCAGTAGGTCCAGAAAGTGCATACCCCATTGCTAGTCCATAGGTGAAATAGACTGGACGTCCTTTCCAATTATGATATTCGGTAAAGAATTTATGAGGTGCTAGGTGTCTATTTGTTAGTTCTGGTGAATCGCAATTAAAAGAGAAGCTAACATAACTAGCCATTGTTATTGTCTCTATACAACCTTTATCTCTATATTTAGGAGTGGCCGCAAGGATCGCTAGCGCTAAGACAACAGCAATCTGCCAAAATTTAATATTTCCAAGACGTATCATTTCTCTGTTTCGCTTTGAGGATCTGCTATTCTTCAGAAGTTGTTTCTTTTATTTGCTCATTTGTCAGCAAATTATATCGATCTTTTATACGTTCTATTGCTTGGTGAAGTTCTTCAGTTTCCTCTTTTGAAAGTTCAAACTTTGGGTCTCCAAGTTTAAGTATGATTTTATCTATACGCCCCCAAATACCTTCGCCATCTAATGAGTTTTTTATCGAAGAACCACCTTCTTTAATACCTGTATATATAGCTAAGTGAAGCGGAATACACGCTAGACTAAATATAATTAGCACTCTAATTGAAGGCCAAATATTTTTGAAAAATTGAGTCAAAACCAATTGCGGTTTGATTGAGCTAATAGGTTTAAATCCGCTTTCTCTCTGAAATTCAGCATAATTTGTTTTTTGTTGTTCAATATTAGAAACAGCTTCATCTGGTGATGATGCCTTTCCCCAATATCCAGAATTGATGTCTTCTGCGTACCAAATGCCGTTAACACAATTCAACTTGATTTCAGTGTTTTGCATAATAAATGAACCTTTAAATTTGTGCTTTTAGTGTAATGATAAGTAAGCCAAGGATGATAAAACCTACGCCTAGAATGTACCAAGAATTCACATGTTCCGAGAAAAAATACCATCCACCAAGAGGTACAAGAATAAATCCGATAGCTACAAATGGATATGCTAAATTGAGTGGGACAACCCTTAATATAAAAACCCAGAGTAACGAAGACATACCATAAAGAGCGAAAGCACCCCAGAGCCAGAAGTTGGATATTAGAGCCTCTATAATGGGTAAATCATTATTTTGATTTAGATGGTTTGCTGCCGACTTGAAGCACAACTGGCCTAAAGCCAATAAAAAAGAAAAGCCTACTAAATAGGCAACATGTTGCAGCATTGTCTTTTGTCTCTTAATTTACTTATAATTTTAAAGGGATAGATTAGCTTCAAAAACAGACTCACAACTAAACTAAACTCTATAAATCAGTCAATAAGTAATTGCTTGTTTCCTGTGAAATGACTATGCAAGGGGAAATAAGAAATCTGTTTTCGTTTTGATTTAGGGGAATGACTTAATGTGTGGGATCGCGGGTTTTCTGTTTTCTGAAGGTCGTAAGAATTCAGAAGAAATACTTCGTGGCATGACGACTGCGCTCGCGCATCGTGGACCTGATGGACATGGTCAGTATTTGGACGGTCCTGTCGCATTGGGACATCGTCGTTTATCCATATTAGATATTTCAGAAGCAGGTCATCAACCGATGGCGGATTCTGACGAAGAAAATGTAGTCACCTATAATGGTGAAATCTATAACTTTAAGTCATTAAGAATGGAGATCACCAAAGAGACTGGCTATCAGTTCAAAACGCAATGTGATACTGAAATTCTACCAATAGGTTTTAAACTTTGGGGCGATGCGCTTTTTGATAAGTTAGAAGGAATGTTTGCGATTGCAATTTGGGATCGTAAGAATAAAGAGCTCACTTTGGCACGAGACGCAATTGGTATTAAGCCGCTATACATCTATCAACTGGATACAACTTTATATTTCGCAAGTGAAATTAAGTCGTTTTTGACACTTCCAGATCACAAATTTCGTTTGAGTGCAGAGAATTTACACAGCTATTTTACTAATGGTTATGTAGGACCTGATCGGTCTACATTGGAAAATGTCAGTCAGCTTCCTCCGGGCACGATCCGACGTTACGATATAAATGGTCAAGTGATAAGTGACGTACGTTTTTGGCAGCCAAGTCGTGTCGCCGAAATCTCCTCACTTGATGAGGCGAGCGAGCGGATATCAGCAACATTGAAGACTGTTGTGGCAGATATGATGATTTCTGATGTTCCAATTGGAATTATGCAAAGCGCGGGTATTGATTCTTCCTTGATGTCATATAGTGCGCAAGGGTTTGATGTGCCGCTTTTTACGGCGAGTTTTTCTTCAAAATCGTTCGATGAAAGTGGCGGCGCTAGCATTGTAGCGAAAGAAACTGGATTAGAGCACCATATTATTCAAATCCAAAATGATGAGAAACCGGAAGATATTGTGCGTGCCATTGCGCATGCGACTGATGCACAATTATCGGATTCTTCGGGCTATGCCTTATACAAACTCTGCAAGACTATTAAGCTGCATGTTACTGTGGCTTTGAGCGGTGAAGGCGGAGATGAGTTTTTTGCTGGATATCCTACCTATAGAGCATCTCGAATTGCAGGTGCTTTGAATGGTATATTCCCAACGTCAATTGCCAAGATGATAGGCGAATTTGCAATGCAGAGAAATAATGCGCGAGATGGGCGTATTCCTCTCGCAGAAAAAGTCGGACGATTTATGCTTGGATATCAATATGGAAGCGGACAGCAACATTCGCAATGGCGTCGCTATTTATTTGAATATCAGTTGCCTGCTATATACGGGGCAGAAATGTCCGGATTGATTTCTACAGATCCAATGACTGAGTATAACGCTACAATAACTAATAGTCAGGCTTCCTCAGATATAGATCGCTGGATGGTAGGGGATCAGCAATACTATCTACCAAGCGACATGTTGGTTAAGAGTGATCGCATTAGTATGGCGCATTCTTTAGAAGTTCGGGTGCCATTTTTGGACAGACGGATGATGGAATTGGCTGGCAGTTTGGATCATAGTTTGCTCACATCAATGAAGGGGCCAGACAAGTTGGTGCTTCGCAAGAGTTTAGAGAAAATGACGATGTCGGCCGAGTTGATTCATGGAAAAAAACGTGGCTTCAATGTGCCGATTGCAAAAATTCTAGTGGATGAACTGCATGATCTTGCAAACAAATTCTTTTATGATGAAGCTGATCGTTTTGCACCTTGGCTAAAACCTGATGGAGTTCGGGCACTATGGAAAGCTCATAAGAATCAGCAGCAATCACATCATTATTTTTTGTGGTCGCTTCTACTCTTTGGTATATGGGCCGAAGATACCGGGGTTAAGTAAGTAAAATATAGTAGCGTTATACAGGCTGCGAAAATTGGGAATAAGAAATATGTCGGCGAAATCTCTCCTAGTTGTGATACCTTGTTTGAACGAGGAAAAGACTATTGCAGCTGTGATCTCAGCAATTCCAAATACGATCAAAGGGATTAATCGTATTGATGTTTTGGTAGTTGATGATGGATCCACTGATTCATCTGTGAAGGAAGCTGAAAATGCTGGGGCATATTATGTCAGTCATCCGCGTAATAAAGGTGTGGGTGCTGCCTTCCGTACAGGTTTGAATTATGCCAGGGTCCATGAGTACGATTTTATGTTGAATATGGATGGTGATGGCCAATTTAATCCAAATGATATTCCTGAATTGTTAGCACCAGTTTTATCAGGTGAAGCAGATATGACAACTGCGTCACGTTTTAAAGATAAGACGTTACACCCTAAAATGCCGGCAATAAAGAAATGGGGTAACCATAGAATTTCCGGATTGGTGAGTATTCTGACAGGGCAGAAATTCTATGATGTATCTTGCGGATTTAGAGCCTATAGCAAAGACGTGATTCGGACACTTTCATTACTTGGAAATTTTACCTACACGCATGAGGCTATTTTACAGACAGTATTTAATGGCTTTTCTATTATCGAAGTTCCATTGGAAATTCGTGGTGAGAGAGAATTTGGCAAGTCACGCGTAGCTAGTAACCTTTGGCGTTATGCAAAGCAAACAAGCTCTATTATTGGATCAACTATTATTAGTCATCGTCCATTTACTGCTTTTGCATTCATTGGCCTATTTTTTGGAGTAATAGGTATTTCTTTAGGTGTTTTCTTTATGTATCATCGTTTTACAACAGGTGCGTTTGAGCCTCATATCTGGGCAGGTTTTTCTTCAGCTTATTTTGTTGGGTTGGCGGTAATTTCTCTGTTGTTTGGGCAGGCGGCTTTTATGTTTACACGCCATCATAAAATAACAAAAAATGAAATGAATTTATTGGTTGATACAATTCTTCAGCAAAACCAGAAAAAAGACTAAGTAGGAAGTCTACACGGGCAAGATAACTAGATTCGATAATAAAAGAAAAACCCGCCGGATGTCCGACGGGTTTTTCATGGAGCGGGCGATGAGATTCGAACTCACGACATCAACCTTGGCAAGGTTGCGCTCTACCCCTGAGCTACGCCCGCAACATAGATCATCATCAAATGGGTAAGGATCATGATCGATTTAATAAGAAAAACCCGACAGATGTCCGACGGGTTTTCCATGGAGCGGGCGATGAGATTCGAACTCACGACATCAACCTTGGCAAGGTTGCGCTCTACCCCTGAGCTACGCCCGCAATCAGCGACTTGGAGCAAATTGTTGCCCTCAAGTGCGGCGGATAATACGCATGATCACGGACAAGGCAAGCCCCTTTTTCAAAAAAGTTTCATTTTTTTTAAGCATTCTATGAAAAGTCGCAGGAAACAATAGTTATACTAGGCTGTCTTATTGCAATTGGAGGCTATAATCGTTATCTATTTGGCGCTGAATTTTATCGTTGATGATGGGATGTAAAAATGCCGAAAACAGATCAGGAATTATATGCACGTTTGGATGCGTTGGGAATCAACTATCGCACAGTGGAGCATGAGGCTGCTTTTACGGTAGAGGAATCAAAATCTCACCGTGATGATTTACCAGGTGGACATACAAAAAACTTATTCTTACGCGATAAGAAAAAAAACTTGTGGTTGGCGACAGTAGATGAAGATTGTCCAATAAATTTAAAACAATTGCGCCATGTTCTTGGGGCGTCAGGAAATCTATCCTTTGGTAATGCAGACTTGTTGATGGAAGTGCTTGGAGTGATACCAGGGTCTGTAACAGCTTTTTCCGTGATTAATGATACTGAAAAACGTGTTCGCATGGTTTTAGATACAGCCTTGATGGAAGAAGAGCTTATTAATGGTCACCCTTTGCGTAATGATCGTACAACAGCCGTGACGCCTTCAGCTTTAATGACTTTCCTCAAGGCAGAAGGTTACGATCCTATGATGGTGGATTTTAAAGCACTTGCAGATGAAATAGCTACGCAAGAAGCTGCAGATTAAGTATTCTAAGAAAGAGAAAAAGATGGACAATCCGATGATGCAAAATAATCCGAATGCTGGCGGTGATTTGATTAAAGATAGTAGCGATGCAGCTTTCCGTCAGGATGTGATGGAAGCAAGTATGCAGCAACCCGTTATCGTTGATTTCTGGGCGCCTTGGTGTGGGCCATGCAAGCAATTGGGCCCTGCTTTGGAATCTGCTGTACAACGTGCAGGTGGCAAGGTGAAAATGGTGAAAATCAACATCGATGAAAACCCGGGCATTGCAGGCCAGTTGCAGGTGCAATCTATTCCAGCCGTGTTTGCGTTTGCTGGTGGTCAACCAGTCGATGGCTTTATGGGGATGCAGCCGCCAAGTCAGATTGATGCTTTTGTACAAAAAATGGCACAAGCTGGAGGTGGTGATATGGGAGACCCAGTTCAAGGTGCTATGGAGCATGCGGACCAATTAATGACCGAAGGTCAGATTAGTGAAGCTGCTGAGATTTATACGCAGGTTTTACAACATGCACCTAATCACATTGCGGCAACCGCAGCGTTAGCTGACTGCTATTTGAAGATGGGATCTATTGAAGGGGCACAAGGTCTGATGGAAGGTTTGCCTGTTGAGGTGCAAGACGATCCCGCCTTTGAAAAAATCAAGAAAGCAATTGATGTCGCCTTGGAAGCTGCAGGAGCCGTCGGTGAGATTGAAAATTTGAAAAAGGCCGTGGAAGCTAACGCGGATGACCATCAGGCGCGTTTTGATTTGGCGCTTGCGACTTATGCCACGGGGGATAATGAAAGTGCGATGAATCTGTTGCTAGAAATTTTCTCAAAAGATCGTGAATGGAATGATGGTGCTGCGCGCGTACAGTTGCTGAAATTCTTTGAAGCCATTGGTCACGCCGATCCACTTGTCATTGCAAGCCGTAAGAAGTTATCATCTTTGATGTTTTCTGTTTAAAGGGAATGGATAGGCGAATGGGACGATTTGATCCGGCATTTGATGATTTACCAACCAAATTGGCGATATTTCCGTTGCCAAATGTATTGATGCTGCCAGGACAAATTTTACCATTAAACATCTTTGAAGATCGCTATATCAATATGTTCGAAGATGTTTTGTCTAAAGGTCGTCTGATGGGGATGATCCAGCCTCGTGATCCTGATGAAACGGAAATGCGTACTCAAATCGTGTCTGGTATCGCCCCTTTGTTTAACGTGGGCTGTATGGGGCGTGTAACTAATTTTGAAGAAACTTCAGACGGTCGTTTTACAATCCAGTTGCGTGGTGTTTGTCGCTTTACCTTGATGGAAGAAGCCGTTTCTGATCGTGGATATCGAGAGGCAATCGTTGGTTGGAGTGGCTTTGAAGAGGATTTAAAGGATAGTCAGCCAATCACTGTTGATAAACGTCATCTGATGCCTTTACTAGAGCGTTATTTGACGCTTAATAATATGAATGTTGATCTGAGGTTGCTTGAGAACACGCAAGTTGAGATTTTGATTGACGCGTTAGCAATGATTTGTCCATTTGGCCCTGTTGAGAAACAGGCATTGCTTGAAGCTGGCACTTTGCAAGAACGAGCCGCAATGTTAATCACATTGTTGGAAATGGCCGTTTTACAAAATGATGAAAGTGGTGGTTTTCACACAAACTAACTGATATGTATTCTCGTATTCATTAAAGAAGATTTAGGAATAAGATATGTCTACGCATGCAGAAATTGATTCAAAATTATTAGAGATTTTGGTGGAGCCCGGTACACGTAGCCCTTTGAATTATGATAAGGAAAGACAATTACTGATTTCCGAACAAACGAAGCTTGCATATCCTATCCGAGACGGTATTCCAATTATGTTGGCTGATGAAGCCGTTCATGTGGATGATCTATAAGTTCAAACTTCATGACAGAAGATAAATATTCAACACCTGTAAAGCCTGTAGAAATACATCTTCAAACGCAGGAAAAATGCCTCGAAGTTAGTTTTGAGGATGGTAAGGTCTTTAAATTGCCAGCCGAATATTTGCGTGTGGAAAGTCCGAGTGCCGAAGTGCAAGGTCATGGGGTTGGACCTAAAAAGCTGATTGCCGGAAGAAAATTTGTCGGGATTATGAATATAGAACCTATTGGCAATTATGCGATTAAAATTATCTTCGACGACATGCATGACAGTGGATTGTATAGTTGGCGCTATCTTTATCAGCTTGGTGAAGAATACGAAATGCGCTGGGAACAATATCTTGCAGACCTGAAGGCAGATGGTAAATGTCGAGAACCTTAATCAAACCGATATCTGCTTTTGGTCTCACAGGGGTGACCTTTTATGAAAATTAGACCTGCTTGTGTTGAAGATCGTACGGCTTGGGATCCACTTTGGAAGGGGTATCAGGCATATTATGAAGTGGATCTATCAGCAACGACAGATAATACTTGGGATCGGTTGATGAATCCAAAGGAAACCGGCCCTTGGTGTTTGGTGTGTGAAGAAGATGATGGGCGATTGATTGGCTTCACAACCTATTTACTTCATGACCATACATGGGGCGCAGAACCACGTTGTTACTTAGTGGATCTTTTCACCAAACCGGAAAGTCGTGGAAAGCGCGTTGGGCGTCAGCTAATTGAAGCTGTGCATGCTGAAGCTCAAAAACTTGGATGTAGCCAGACTTACTGGCTGACACAACACTTTAATGAGGCTGGCCGCCGTCTCTACGATAAGGTGGCGAAAGAAACTCCGTTTATTAAGTATCAAATGTAACTATGTCTATATGCATGTAAAAAGGCCACCGGAAACGGAACCGATGGCCTTTGGTTTTTCCCTGTGAGGCGATTGAGGGAAACTGTTAAGCAGCTTAAATGTCTAAGCCGCCTTATCTTGAGATTTTTGATCTAAAGCTGCTATGCATGTTGCTGTATCGCACATGCGGTTTGCAAAACCCCATTCATTATCATACCAGCTCATGATACGAACCAAGTTACCTTCTATAACCTTGGTCCCACTCAGATCAGCGATTGAGCTTGCCGGGTTATGGTTCATGTCAATGGATACAAGTGGTAGATTGATTGCTTGTAAGATACGCTTCATTTCATTAGATGCGGCACCAGATAAAAGCTGATTAACTTCTTCTTCAGATGTGTCGCGTTTAGAAGTGAAGGTCAGGTCCACCATAGATACATTAGGTGTTGGTACACGAATTGAAGTACCGTCCAGTTTTCCAGCAAGTTCAGGCAGAACCAATCCAACGGCGCGTGCTGCGCCTGTAGTCGTTGGGATCATTGATCCCATGGCTGCGCGCGCTCTGCGTGGGTCTTTATGAAGACCATCATGTAGATTTTGATCACCCGTATAAGCATGAACTGTCGTCATGAAGCCTTTCTCAATGCCGATACTGTCATTGAGGACCTTAGCAACAGGTGCGAGGCAGTTTGTTGTGCAGGATGCATTGGAAATTACGGTGTGATTGGCTTTAAGGTCGCCTTCGTTTACACCATATACAATGGTTGAGTCGGCATCGCTACATGGTGCGGATACCAATACACGTCGTGCCCCAGCTTCTATATGTGCAGATGCCGCTTCTTTGTTAGTAAACCGGCCAGTACATTCCATAACCAAATCAACGCCAAGTTCTTTCCATGGCAGTTTGGACGGATCGGCTTCGGCTGTCATTTTGATTTTACCTGTGCCAACATCAATCCAATCATCTCCATGAGTTACATGTTGAAGATGTGGACCATGGACAGAGTCATTTTGGAAAAGTAAGGCATTGATCTCCACCGGACCCAAATCGTTGATCGCGACGAATTCAATGTCACCTGAAGAGATGTATCCATTCTCAATAGCGGCGCGCAAAGCAAGGCGTCCTATACGACCAAAGCCGTTAATTGCTACTTTCAATGTCATTTTCTATCTCCCGCAAAGATAAGCCTGAGGACTATAATTTGTTAAAGTTTTTACTTTGTTGGATAAAACTATAACGATTACTTCGCTATGTGCCTACACTCAGCGAGATAGAAAATTAAATCTTACGGGTGGTAAATATACCACCCCTATGGTTAGTGGTTTGATTTGCGAGATAGCGATACGGCTACCGCCTGTGCACGGTTTTTTACGCCAAGTTTGGTATATAAATTCTTTAAGTGAAATTTAATCGTGTTTACGGATAGGCCTAAGTAATTTGCTATTTGCTGGTTGGATTGACCTGTTTTTAGATAGTCCAATAAGTCCAATTCACGACGTGTGAGGCTTTCCCATGGATCGTCTTGTAGCTTTTTAAGATCAAAATATGGAAAAACCATTTGCCCCGCAGCAACTGAAGCAACGGTGGTTATTAATTGTTCGGTACTGTCACCTTTGGCGTAAAAACCAGCTGCACCATTTAACATTGCTTCTCGAATAATGCGTGGGTTTGGTACGCCGGTGTAGATCACAATTTTGGGATGATATTCAAACTCACCAATTGCATCCAATATAGCGCGCCCATCCAGCCCAGGCATCTCCCAACCAGTTACGCCGATATCAAATTTGTTTTGTGCTGCTAATTCGATGAATTCTGCGCCAGTACGCGCTGTGCCAGTCAGAATGAAACGATCATCATTTTTAAAAAGTGTTTCAAGGCCACTCAATACGAGGGGGTTTTTATCTGCAACAGTAATTCGATATTTATTCATATAATATAACTCAAATGGGTAGGTATTTATTATACCCGTGATTCCTTCTAAATCAATCATTGCAGGCTAAAGAAGGAGGGTTTAGGATATATATCAATTGGTTGCATATGAAATTATCATCATTCAAAGATGTTTGGGAAATTCCTTGTTGGCTGTAGAAGAACTAAAATCTCAAAGGCACCGGAGTTTGTATCAGTTATGGTTGAAGTGGAAAGAGGATAAATATGTTCCTCATAAATCTCAGATTAATCCGCTCGAGATCGGTGCTGAGACACTACCATACCTTGCTATTTTGGAAGTCGTGAATGATGGGGTGGATTATCTTTATCGTTTAGTTGGAACTGCTCTTGTTCATGCGATAGATAAAGATTTTACTGGTGAGACGATAGTGAATTTCTTTGGACGCCATGATGAGTTATCTGTACTTGAGGGATATGAACAGGCTCGTAAAAGTCAATTACCTCTCGTTGATACTGGGGATTTTAGAGATAAAAGTCGGGAGTTTATTTCTTATCAAAGATTGATCTTGCCATTTGAGCTTGATGATGAAGTTAGGATTTTTTTGGCTTGCTTTGATTTTGATCGGGTCGATTTCCCATCTTTTATTGGGCATTAAAAAAGGCGGGAAATCCCCGCCTTTTGATTGGTGTTTTATAACCCTTTTTCCATGAACTTACTCATTCGGTATGCAAAACCAGTAGGATCTGGCAATGTTTCACCTTCAAGAATACGGGCTTGATCTAATAGAAGCAGGGAGGCATCAGTGATGTCCGCACCACCTTTAACCGCATTGGCCATTGACTTGATCAAGCTATGGGTTGGATTCACTTCCATAATGCGTGCGCTCGCTTGTTCTAGTTGCTTATGTTGTTTGAGTAAACGTTCTAAATTCATATCCATACCGTTTTCATCAGCAACTAAACAAACTGCACTGCTTGTTAAGCGGTCTGTGGATTTCACATCTGCTACGGTATCGCCCAAAGCTTCTTTAACGGCTTTGATGAAAGAACCCATCGCGTCTTCATCGGCGGCTTCTTTTTTATCTTCTGTTTTGTCTTCCGCATTAGGGGCCGCTTTGATTTCAGAAAGATCAGAACCTGCGCGGGTAACAGACTTAAATTGTTTTCCGTCAAATTCACCAATACTTGGTAGCCAGAATTCATCAACCGGATCGGTCATATATAGGACTTCTACGCCTTTTGCTTTGAAGCCTTCTAGTTGCGGACTACGTGATAATGCGTCTTTATCTTCACCGGCGATGTAATAGATAGCATCTTGGCCTTCTTTCATCCGCGCCACATAATCTGATAAAGAGACAAGTGTATCATTTTCTGTAGAATGGAATCGGGAAATTTTCAAAAGCTGTTGATGGTCATTGCCGACTTCATACAAACCTTCTTTTAAAACCATACCGAAATTTGCCCAGAATTCATTATAAGATTCTGTATCACTTTCAGCACGTTTCTCTAATTCTCCCATCACTTTCTTTGTAATACCTGCACGGATTTTTGAAAGGATAGGATTGTTTTGAAGCATTTCACGTGAGATGTTCAGTGGTAAATCTTCACTATCTACAACGCCACGCAAGAAACGTAGATGTTTCGGCAGCAAATCATCACATTCATCGGTGATGAAAACCCGTTTCACATAGAGCTTTAGCTTGGACATGCGTTCCGGATTGAACAAGTCAAATGGACGCATGGTTGGAATATAAATTAAACCCGAATATTCAATCATACCTTCTGCACGGAAATGCAAGGTTGACCATGGATCGTCATAGGCATGTGAGACATGGTGATAGAATTCTTTATATTGTTCTTCTGTTACATCGGATTTGTTTTTTGTCCAAATTGCAGATCCATCATTAATTTGATCGATACTTAACTCGTCTTTCGCTTCATCACCTTCCCCTACAGATTTCATACTTTCCAGCTTGATAGGGAAAGGAATGTGGTTGGAATAGGTAGATACAATGTGCTTGATACGCATTTCTTCAAGAAATTCGAGTGCATCATCTTTTAAATGAAGGGTAATTGTTGTGCCGCGTGCAAAGCGCTCTATTTCTGCAATAGTGAATTCGCCTTTGCCATCACTTTCCCAGCGATGACCGATCTTCTCTCCCGCACGACGACTTTCTACAGAGACCCAATCAGCAACCATATAAGCAGAATAGAAGCCAACCCCAAATTGACCAATTAGATTTGTATCTTTTTTGGCATCACCGCTCAATTTCTCCATAAAGCGTGATGTGCCGGAGCGCGCGATTGTACCAAGATTGCCGATCAATTCATCACGAGACATGCCGGAGCCACTGTCAGCAATAGTCAAGGTTTTAGCTTCTTTGTTAAAGGAAAGCTGAATAGCAAAATCGCTATTGCCTTCCAAAAGAGTTTCGTCAGACAGGGCGTCGTAACGTAAACGGTCACAGGCATCCGCAGCGTTTGAAATTAATTCGCGCAGGAAGATTTCACGTTCACTGTAAAGGGCGTTTGCAACAATATCTAACAGGCGTCCCACTTCCGCTTCAAAGCGCATGGTTTCGCCGCCAGTTTTCTGATGCGTATCTGTCATTCTTATTCCTCTAGTTGGTTTGATTAAATGTAAATAAATCCTGATTGTAAATGTGGGAAAATTTTCCAAAAGATCAAGAACCCAAATTTATCAGCGACGGATATAAGGATTCCTGCCGTTT
>NZ_SMMC01000144.1 GCF_009711445.1 Curvivirga aplysinae
ACAGCCCGCGTATCCCTTCCTGTCTTATGCAATTGTCAAATAACATACCTCAGCATCTTTATCAGGCGCCGATAGAAGCCCTCGCCGAATCACCTTGTTCATCAGCGCGAACCTTTAACCTATCTCTTTACCGATTAAGTCGCAAGTTCAAAATTGAACTTTCTTTTGAGGTGGTCAGTTCATCTCTGTCGCGGCGTTGTGTGCCGTGTCATTGTCTCGCTGACAGGGCGGTTTATACGGCTGCTTCCCGGGTGGCGCAACCCCTAAATTACAAAAAAATGAAAAAAATATGATCTTTTTCCTAAAACCCGCAGAAATCCTAGACATTAAATCCTAGCTATTTTTCTTCATTCCTAAGATGCAAAAAGGCCTTCGTCATTTTAAGTGTCGAAGGCCTTATTTTTTGAAATTTTCTTACCTAAATGACTGAATCACATCAAACCAAGAGACTTTAATTCGGCAATCATCTCTGCTGGCATAGACTCAGTCTCACCATTTTCCAGCATATTGATATCTGGCGGTGCCTCTTCCGGCTTTAAATATCGCCATCCTTGAAATGGGCGATGTGGCCATGGTTGGGTTTTCACCAATTCAGGGCCAAGCAAAATTCTGCATTTTGGCTTTTCATCAGGATCTTCAGAAGGATGTTCTTCAAAACCAATGATAGGCTGTCGCACAGACATAGAACCTTTAACAATCCAGAAAAGTGAACCGCCCTTTAAAAGTTCTTCTGCGCGTTTTGGCCAGGAACGCGTGATATGCCATATTTTGCCGCCACGTATAGGCAGGTTAATATGTTGCCATTCCTGAAGTTGTTCAACAGAGTCTATACCTACACATAGCTTACGCAGATGAATGGTCGCATTTTCACGAGATATGTCAGACATGGATCGCCTTTATTGGTATTAATCTTTACCCAAGACCGACATCTTGTGTTTTATGCGAGCGCATTTGAGACGCGGGAGTTTGGTTTTCGTCCAATAACATTGGATATGAATCGCCCGGCATCAAGTAGTTTTTCAAAATCAATACCTGTTTTTACGCCGCAACCGTGCAACATATAGACAACATCTTCGGATGAAACATTACCGGAGGCCCCTTTTGCATAGGGGCACCCTCCAAGGCCAGCAACAGAAGAATCAAAGACGGATATCCCCATCTGCATTGCAGCATAGATATTCGCCAAGGCTTGGCCATATGTATCATGGAAATGCCCAGCCAACTGATTATTTGGCACAACCTTACTTACAGTTTCAAAGAGGCGCTTTACCTCCTCTGGGGTACCAACGCCAATTGTGTCCCCCAAAGAGATTTCATAGCAACCCATATCAAGAAGTGTTTTTGAGACTTCAGTGACTTTGGCTGAATCGATCTTGCCTTCATAAGGACAACCGATCACACAAGATACATAACCGCGTACCTTTACGCCATTTTCTTTGGCAACTTCCATAATAGGAGCAAAACGCTCCAGACTTTCTGCAATAGAGCAATTGATGTTCTTTTGAGAGAAACTTTCAGAAGCCGCCCCGAAAATTGCAACTTCCTTCACGCCCACAGACATGGCCGTTTCAAAACCACGCATATTTGGGGTCAGTGAAGGATAAGACACGCCTTCTTTACGTGTGATCTGAGATAATACATCAGCAGAATCACCCATTTGCGGCACCCATTTCGGGGAAACAAAGCTGCCCGCCTCTACCGCTTGAAAGCCTGCATTGGTAAGACGATTCACCAATTCCACTTTATCGGCTGTTGTTACCATGGCCTTTTCATTTTGCAGACCATCACGTGGTCCAACCTCAACAAGCTTTACAGATTTAGGCAAAGACATTTCTTATTCCTCCAAAAAGGTCACCAGGACATCGCCATCTGCAACCTGATCCCCTTCACCAAAACGGATGGAGTCAATTTTACCTGCATGGGGTGCCAATATAGAATGCTCCATCTTCATGGCTTCAAGCACCATCAACAACTGTCCTTCTTCCACATCATCACCATTAGATGCATGAACCGCTGTCACTTTACCCGGCATCGGCGCTGCAAGGCGATCGGAACCGCCTTCATCTTGTGATGCTGCAGCCACAGGATCAAATAGAGTGATTGGATAGCTTCCGCCTTCTGTAATAACGGTGAAGGTATCTTCTGCTACAATGACTGAAACTTTTCCTTTCCAGTCACCATTGGTGATTGCTAATGTCACATCATCCACATAATCGCCAGACAACCATTCGATTTCATCATTTAGGGCAATATCGAAACCGCCATCACGTGGCATTGCTGCTAACTTAAACTCAGCATTTTTGCCCTTAAGAATCGCGTCGCTATGTGCAATATCATTCAAACGCCAATGATCCGTTGATGCCCATGGGGACCAAGGATCGTCAGTATTGGCATTGTCAATATCCGCATCAATTTCACGTTCCAGCATCATGGCCAACATAGCGATACGTGCTGCCGCTTCTTCTTCCTTGCTACGATCCGGCAACAGACTTTCTTCATAACGTTCGATAAAGCCTGTATCCAGTTTTGCAATTTGAAAGGCTTGCTCTTCTAAAATCTTGCCTAAGAAGTCTCGATTGGTTGTCACGCCGGAGATTTTAGAATTTGCCAAGGCTTGAGCAAGCTTACGGATTGCCGCATCACGATCTTCCCCATGCACAATAATTTTGGCAATCATCGGGTCATAATGCATGGATACATCATCACCAGTACGCACACCTGTATCAATACGGGCGATATCTTCTGGTAATTCAAGATAATCCAAATGACCGATAGCAGGTAAGAAACCACCATCCGGATCTTCAGCATAAAGACGTACTTCCATGGAATGACCATTGATTGATAGATCTTCTTGCGTCAACGGAAGCTCTTCACCGGATGCTACTTTAAACTGCCACGAAACTAAATCCTGACCAGTGATCATTTCAGTTACCGGATGCTCCACCTGTAGGCGGGTATTCATTTCCATAAAATAGAAACCGCGTGGCGTACCGTCATCTTCACAATCTGCGATAAATTCGATGGTCCCCGCGCCACGATATTGAATAGCCTTGGCCGCAGCTACTGCTGCCTTACCCATTTCCGCCTGAAGATCGGCAGGCAAACCCGGAGCTGGCGCTTCTTCAATCACCTTTTGATGGCGACGTTGAATAGAACAATCACGTTCAAATAAGTGAACCGCATTGCCATGTTCGTCCGCAAAAACCTGCATCTCAATATGACGTGGGTTGGTTACGAATTTCTCAATCAATACCAAATCATCCCCGAAAGAGGAAATCGCCTCACGTTTACAACTATCCAATGCATCTAGGAAGTCTTCGGTTTTCTCAACTAGGCGCATACCTTTACCACCGCCACCTGCGGATGCTTTAATCAAAACAGGATAGCCGATTTTATCCGCTTCAGATTTCAGGAAATCTGCATCTTGATTATCACCATGATAGCCCGGCACTAACGGCACAGACGCACCACCCATTAATTCTTTCGCCGCAGATTTAGAACCCATAGCGCGAATTGCATCAGCCGTTGGACCAATAAAAATCAGACCAGCAGCTTCAACCGCATCGGCAAATTCAGCATTCTCAGACAAGAAACCATAGCCGGGATGGATTGCCTCTGCCCCAGTATCAAGGGCAGCCTGAATAACCTTTTCACCAATCAAATAACTTTCACGGGCAGGTGCAGGACCAAGATGAACCGCTTCATCCGCCATTGCCACATGCATCGCATTGGCATCTGCATCAGAATAAACCGCCACGGAAGCAATACCCATTTCACGCGCGGTTTTGATAACACGAACAGCAATTTCGCCACGATTTGCAATCAATACTTTTGTAAACATGATCAGGCTCCCTCACCCTCATAGTCTTCCAACCAACGCGGTTTTCTCTTTTCAAGGAAGGAGGTTAAACCTTCTTGCCCCTCTTCACTTGAACGAATATCTGCGATACGGGATGCCGTATCCTTAATCACATCCGAAGTTACTGGACGATCCACAGCAAAAATTAAGTCTTTGCCTGCAGTCATTGCTGCCGGGCTATTTTTTAGCAACGTATCAATAATCTCATCTACTTTGCTATCCAGCGCGTCAGCAGAGACGACTTCATGTACCAAGCCCAGACGTAAAGCTTCCTCAACCTTAAAACGTTCCGCAGTCAGGAAATAACGACGCGCAGCTTGTTGCCCCATAGCTGCAACCACATATGGGCTGATAGTCGCTGGCGTTAGGCCCAGTTTCACTTCAGAAAGACAGAAACTTGCATATTCACTGGCAATCGCAATATCGCAACAAGCCACCAACCCAACACCACCGCCAAAAGCGGCGCCTTGAATTTTCCCAATCACTGGCTTTGGATTGAAGTTGATGGATTTTAACAAACCTGCTAGCGCCATCGCATCATTGAAGTTTTCTTCATGACTGTAAGCAGCCATTCGCTTCATCCAGTTCAGATCAGCCCCGGCAGAGAAGCTCTTTCCTTCTGACTGCAAAACAATCACCCGAACAGTATCGTCCACAGCTAACTCATCAAATGCTGTTGTAAGGCCCGTAATTAACGCGTCATCAAATGCATTATGTTTATCAGCATTGGTTAGGGTAACGCGCGCAACTAAACCATTTTTGGTTACAGAAAATTGTGACATATCCTGCCCCCTTACATACGGAAGATGCCGAAGCGTTGATCCGCCAATGGTGCATTCATACTTGCAGACAAACCAAGACCAAGAACCATACGTGTATCTTTTGGATCAATCACACCATCATCCCATAAACGGGCCGACGCATAATAAGGATGACCTTGATGTTCATATTGCGCACGAACCGGGTCCATAAAAGCTTCTCGTTCTTCATCAGTCCAAGTTTCACCCGTACGGGCCATACCATCTTCTTTTACAGTCGCCAAAACGCTTGCCGCCTGTTCACCGCCCATGACGGAAATACGCGCATTTGGCCACATCCATAAGAAACGCGGGCTGTAAGCACGCCCACACATACCATAATTACCTGCCCCAAAAGAACCGCCAATTAGAATCGTGAATTTCGGCACATGGGTTGTCGCAACAGCCGTCACCAATTTCGCGCCATCTTTGGCGATACCACCAGACTCATATTTCTGTCCGACCATAAAGCCCGTGATGTTTTGTAAGAAAACAAGCGGGATATTACGCTGCGTACAAAGCTCAATGAAATGCGCTCCTTTTTGTGCAGATTCAGAAAACAAAATACCATTATTGGCAATGATCCCTACTGGATAACCCCAGATATGCGCAAAACCACAAACTAATGTTGTGCCGTATAACGCTTTAAACTCGTCAAATTCAGAGCCGTCCACAATACGCGCAATAATTTCACGTACGTCAAATGGCTTACGCGAATCAGCAGGGATCACACCATATAATTCCTCTGATGCATAAAGCGGATCTTTCGGTTCACGCACATCAAGAAAGACATCTTTCTTTTTATTGAGATTACTCACAACACGACGGGCGATTGATAAGGCATGCGCGTCATCACGGGCATAATGATCTGCCACGCCAGATACACGGCAATGCACATCCGCGCCACCAAGGTCTTCGGCAGAAACCACCTCTCCCGTTGCTGCCTTGACCAATGGTGGCCCTCCCAAGAAAATTGTGCCTTGTTCCTTTACAATAATGCTTTCATCACACATGGCAGGCACATAAGCACCACCCGCTGTGCATGATCCCATTACCACTGCGATTTGCGGGATACCTTTGGCAGACATATTTGCCTGATTAAAAAAGATACGTCCAAAATGATCACGATCCGGAAATACTTCATCTTGGTTAGGCAAATTCGCACCACCAGAATCAACCAAATAAATACATGGTAAATGGTTCTGCTCTGCTATTTCTTGCGCCCGTAAATGTTTTTTCACGGTCATCGGGAAATAAGTACCGCCTTTGACAGTAGCGTCATTGGCAACGATCATACATTCACGACCTGCCACACGACCAACACCTGCAATAATCCCAGCACTTGCAATATTTGCATCATACATCTCATAAGCAGCTAATTGAGATAGCTCTAAAAACGGAGATCCCGGATCCAGTAAATTGCGCACACGATCGCGCGGTAACAGCTTGCCGCGACCAACATGACGATCACGGGCCTTTTCGCCGCCACCTTGCTTAATCATCGCCACCTTATCTTGAAGGTCAGCAACTGTTTCCATCATCGCTTTTTTATTGGCAGCAAAATCATCTGACTTCAAATCCAGTTTGGATTCAATATATGGCGCTGTCATCCCGCTCATGCTCGTTTCCTCGGCTTTATCATCACAGGTTTAAATTACAGGGTTATCCCACATGATCCCTCATTAGAAACAACTTCTTAGGCAACGTATCACAACTCTTCACCAACATCCGAAAAGAGTCGCATACAACCTCTCCTGCATCATTTGCATTCTTATAACATCAGTTGACGTTTACGTAAACGTCAATTTAAGTAAAAAGGTTTCTGACATCTACTAATCAGATAAAAGAGAGGAAGGATTAATCCCCATCTCCCTATGGAAAGCATAGGTAAAGGCACTTGCACTTCCATACCCACATTTCGCTGCGACCACTTTTACAGCTTCACCTTTTGAAAGTTCTTCCATTGCATGATGAAATCGAACCAACTGCCGCCAACGCCCAAATGAAATACCAATATCTTTCACAAAAAGTCTTGAAATCGTCCTAGAAGAAGCGCCAATCTTCTCTGACCACAGCTCCAACGTATCTTGATTAGATGGATTCTCTAAAATCAAACTGCAGATTTTTTGAAGACGGAATTCTCGAGGCATCGGAATGTTTAAAGATAACTCTTCCATCCGCGATAATTCATCAAACAATAGTTTTGATAGAAGTGCGCCCCGACTTTCCGGCTGGATCACAATGGGCTCATTACAAAGCGCAAGTATCAATTCACGCATCAAAGGTGAAACAGCAACCACTTCAATACCACTTGAATTGGCACGTGGTAGCGCATCACTTAAATAGATACTACGCATCTCTACATCCCCATGCATCAAGATGGCATGATCTAAATAGGCTGGAATAAGAACAGCCGTATTTTGTGGCACAATCCAAGCCTGATCACCGGCGAGCAACCTCATCACACCGGAAGATGCATATAATAATTGAGTTTTACTATGATGATGCAATTCAATTTCTACACCATCCGCATAATCCCGCGCCCAAGCCACCAAAGCCTGCGGTAACTCTAACAAGCCAGTTTCATTAATATGTTGGTTTTGTAGGTTCATGTCCTAAATTCTACACTATATGACAATACATATAAAATACGTCAATGCTAATTAAATGTCATCTAAAACCGATCTTGATATGAGACTTCAGATGACATCCTCTACGAAAAATTACTTTTTGCTCTTGAATATTGGCCATTTCCTTGACCATTACTTCACATTGATCTTCGGCACCTTAGCTGCACTTGTCCTCGTCTATGAATGGCAAGTTAGTTATGCAGATTTATTGCTATATGCAACACCGGGATTCTTTGCATTCGGTTTATTTTCACTGCCCGCAGGTTGGCTTGCCGATCGCTGGTCATATGATGGCATGATGACACTCTTCTTTTTGGGGATTGGGCTAACCTCCATCCTAACAGGCTTTGCGCATAATCCGCTCGAAATTGGCCTCGGATTATTTGTTATTGGTGCCTTTGCCGCGATCTATCATCCTGTAGGCCTAGCAATAGTTACAACCGTATGGGACAAGACAGGCATGCGCATCGCCATCAATGGCGTTTGGGGCAATCTTGGCGTGGCCTGTGCCGCAGTCATAACAGCTCTCATCGTTGATATTCTTGGTTGGCGCATGGCCTTCATTTTGCCTGGCATATTTTCTATAATAATAGGATTGATATATGCCTATCATCGTCTTCCGTATATCAATAAACGAATGGAACCTAAGACCTCTTCCATCGAAATAAGTTTATCTTTTAACAGAGACGACTTATTTAAAATTACAATTATTATCTTTTTACTAGCTGCTATTGGCTCACTTATCTTCCAAGCGACAACCTATGCACTGCCAAAAATTATGGAGGAGCGACTATCCTTTCTCGCAACTGAAGTAAACCAAGTCACTTATAATTTCATTGGAATTGAACTTGGCACAAGTCTTATCGGTTCTCTCGCTTTTATCGTGTTTACAGTCGCCTCTCTGGCCCAACTGATTGTTGGATACATGCTTGATAAGGTAGAAGCAAAATACATCCTTGCATGCGTTTCGCTCATCCAAATCACCTTCTTTGGTTTAATGCTTGTCACAGAAGGCAGTATTGTTTTCTGGATTACACTTGGCTTCATGATCGGTACCTTCGGTGACATTCCGATTATGGATTATCTAGTTGGCCAGTCATCAAAAGGAGAGAATCGTGCACGTGTATATGGCCTGCGCTATGTTGTTTCCTTTAGCGTTCTAGCACTCACCTTACCTTTAGTTGGTTATATTCACGAGACTTGGGGCTTCGATAAACTCTTTTACCTCTTAGCCTTTTCTGCAAGCGCTATCTTCTTACTTTCATGGTTTTTACCTAAAATGAAAAATCATTCCACTTGATATCCTCTCCCATATAGTTGCATTATACAACTATATGGGAGTTTCATAATGACAAAGCTTTTGAAGATAGATGAAATCAGATCACAGTCACGCGCCTTGGTTAGAGAGCTTGGTTTCATGCGCCGTACCTTGGCAGGCACAACTTTATCTCCGTCCGCAACACATAGTATTATTGAGATTGGATTATCTGAAAATCTGACAGCTAAAGATTTATCAAATATCTTAAAATTGGATAAGTCCTCCGTCAGTAGACTTATTCAAAAACTCTTTACTCAAGGCTATGTGATAGAAAAGCGTGCTAAGCATGATGGCAGAAAAAAGGAACTTACCTTAACCGATGAAGGCCAAAAGATATATAATCAAATTTGTGAATTCGGTCGCAATCAAGTATCAAACGCTATCAATCAATTGCCCAAGGAAGATATCCAGAAAATAATTGATGGATTAAATATCTATGCGTCCGCTCTCTCCTCATCAAAAATCCAGCCAAAGGTCTCTAAAATGCATCTTGTAACAGGTTATTTTCCTGGCCTCATTGGTCAAATCGCAAAGTTGCATGGGGTTTATTATACAAAACACGCAGGATTTGACGTTAATTTTGAGGCCGCTATTGCCGCTGAAACAGGCGAATTATTTTGCAATATGCAGAATACCAAAACGCAGGTCTGGTCCTATTTGGACGGTGACAAAGGAGATTTATTGGTCGCAAGTATCACTATTGAAGATGTAGATCACAAAAATGGCAAGGCCCACTTGCGTTGGTTTATCGCTGAAGAGGCATATCATGGTTATGGTATGGGTCGACGCCTTATGAAAGCAGCCATGGATTATTGCGATAGAGAAGGCTTTAAAACTGTTACCTTAAGTACATTTGCCGGCCTAGATGCAGCCATCAAACTTTATGAAGATTTTGAATTTAAACTGACTGATGAATTTCCAAGTATGACATGGGGTAAGGAAGTTCTTGAAAAACATTACAGACGCGATAAGGCCTAAAGGATTTAACGATCAATATGCGTTTCTGTAATAAGATGTGTTTGTACTTTTGTGACCAGTTCGTGATCGCTGAACATATTGGTAATTTCCGTTAGGCGACCAACATCAGACACTTCGAGGATCAAGGAAGAATCCAGCTCCCCGGCAGTTGACCAAAACTTTTTGATCTCTGGCACATGCCCAAATTCCGCTTTTAACTGCTTACAAAATGATCCTGTCAGCCGTAAAAGCATCAATACTCGTAAGTCGCTTTTATCCTTCTTATTTGCACGTCGGATTGTATAACCAGCGATATCACCGTTTTTCTCTAGTTTTGCTAACCGTTGCCGAATAGCCGTAGGTGATAGGCTCACTTCACGGGCCAATTCACTGACTGGCATACGTGCATTGATTTCTAACAAATCAAGGATTCTGAGGTCACGGTCATCAAGATGGTTTTGCGACATATGTGGTTCAACTATTGCAATAGTGGAATCGACTATTTCAGGCGATTTTAAGTGGTTTTGAAATATTGAGCAAATTGCCCAATTTAAAGATCATAACGGACATCAACTTAATCACAAGAAAGATTAAATAATATGTCTAAAGTAGAAGCAAATACCGCCCTTATCCTCATTGACTGGCAAGAGGGATTTAACGACTGGGATCACTGGGGTGGCAATCGTAATAATCCAGACGCGGAAAAAAACGCAACTTTGCTATTATCCCACTGGCGTAAGAGCAACCTACCTGTTTTTCATGTTATTCATCACAGTACCATTCCTGAAAGCACGCTTAGGAAAGAGAAACCGTCCGGTCAAATCATTCAACCGCTTGTACCTCTTGAAAACGAGACATTGATGCACAAAAGAGAAAACTCTATTTTTGTTGGCACCCATCTGGAAGTTTCCTTACGTCGCCTGAATATCCAGAAACTTGTTATATCGGGCCTGACCACAAATCATTGTGTCTCCACTTCCACACGGATGGCTGGTAACTTAGGATTTGATGTCAAATTAGTAGGTGATGCCTGTGCAACATTTGACCGAATTGGTCCTGATGGGCAAGAATTCAAAGCGCAACTCATTCATGATATTTGTTTATCTGATTTACATAATGAATTTTGTCAGGTGATACAGACACAAGATCTGACCTAATAAATGAAGGCGTTCTTTTGATTGAAAGAACGCCTACTTTTTACCACCCACCCGTTTCAAGCCATTGATCCAGATGGTCTAAACGATCCAACCCCCAAAAGGCTTCTCCATCAACAACAAAAAAAGGTGAGCCAAAAACTTGCGCCTTTACGCCTTCTTCGACTTCCTGTTTTAGCTTTGCTTTGATTTGATCAGAAGAAATACCGACTTCAGCCTCATCACGCGTATAACCATATTCTTCAGCAATATCCAATAGAACTTCCTTATCACTGATCACCCGACCGTCTTCATAACAAGCTTTATAGATGGCCTTAGAGAGCTCAGCACGCTTTTCATGATCATCGCCTGCAGCCCAAATAATCAAACGACATGCATTAACGGCCATAAACGGAAAAGATTTCGGCATTTCAAAAGGAATATTATAAAAGCGTGCGGTTCTATACATATCCTTTAATGAATATTCCCCTTTAACAGGATAATCCAAAAGCGGCTTAGTCCCCACTTGCTTGAAGACAGCCCCTAGTAAAAAAGGTTTCCAGTGAATGTCGACCTTATGTTTAGAGGCAATTTCTTCCACTTTCATCGCCGCCAAATACCCATAAGGAGAAGAAAATTCATAATAAAAATCAATCACTTTACACATATCATACCTTACCAGGGAATTTGCGATCCATCATAATTAAAGAATAAACCATTATAGCTGTTTTGTCGTTCAGGGCCGATAGGATCAACCACGTTTTTCATCCCCATCGCACTTGTTTCAACAGTAATATCCGCTTCGGATCCTCCCATATCCGTTTGCACCCATCCCGGATGTAACACCACACAAGACGTGCCACTAGCTTCAACTTCTTGAGACAAACAATTAACAGCCATATTTAATGCACTCTTGGAGGAACGATATGCATAAGCCCCCCCTCCATTACGTGTAATCGACCCCATTTGCGATGATGTGAAGGCCATTACTTTTCTTTCTGATTTTTCGACATTACCCATAAAGGCAGATGCCAAACGTATTGGGGCAATTGTATTTATATGGAATGTTTCCAACCACTGTTTGTTTGTTAACTGGTCTAATTTCTTTCCCCTGTCCAGATACACTCCGGCATTATTCCATAGAATATCGATTGGATGCCCAGCTAGAACCTGTTTAAGCTGCTCAATCGAATCTTCTTCTGTTACTTCCAATGGATAAAATTGCACACCTTTTATATTAACATTGGATGTATCACGACATGTCCCTATCACATCCCATCCATCAGCCACATATGTCTCTGCCAAAGCCTTACCAATCCCGCGATTGGCCCCTGTTAACAATATCGTTGGCATCTCTCTACCTTCCCTAAGCTGTTATCTTTGTTGTTTTTATTATTCAGCTGCGCCCTTACGTGCGGTCACTTCGATTTCTATTTTCATTTGCGGATTAATAAGACCAGCCACCACACAAGTTGCGGCAGGGCGCGCATTCGCAAAATAGCTCCCCCAGATAGGGGCAACTTGTTCAAAATAGCTTGCTTCAGTGATTGTATATTGAACACGCAATACATCATCCAAGCTGCTACCTGCCTGCTGTAAAACCTGTTGGATATTTCTAAAAGTTTGATGCGTTTGTTCTGCTACATCATCGGATAACGTCATATTAGAATAATCCATCCCTGTCGTTCCCGATACATAGATCATATCACCATCCACAACAGCCCGGGAATATCCCGCTAATTCTTCATATGTCGATCCGGATGAAATTTTTTCGACCATTTTCTATCCCCAAATATCAAAACAAAAGGCCACAGCAAAAACTGCTGCGGCCCTGCATCATAATCTGAAAGTCGAACGAGATCACTTTGTTTCTTCGAAAATTTCACGTCCGATTAACATACGACGAATTTCACTGGTTCCCGCGCCGATCTCATAGAGTTTGGCATCGCGCAACAAGCGCCCTGTTGGGGATTCATTAATATACCCCATACCGCCTAATACTTGAATTGCCTCCAAAGCCATCCATGTCGCTTTTTCCGCAGAATATAAAATCGCGCCTGCTGCATCCTTACGTGATGTCTCACCACGATCGCACGCCTTCGCCACAGTATAAACATAGGATTTCGCTGCATTCATGATTGTATACATGTCGGCAATTTTGCCCTGCATCAGTTGGAATTCCCCAATAGATTTGCCGAATTGTTTGCGATCATGAATATAGGGAATCACGACATCCATGCAGGCTTGCATAATACCGGTGGGACCACCTGAAAGAACCGCACGTTCATAATCCAGACCCGACATTAAAACATTCACACCGCGTCCGATTCCTCCAAGTACGTTTTCTTCTGGCACTTCACAATCTTCGAAAACCAACTCACCCGTGTTAGAACCACGCATACCAAGCTTGTCTAGTTTTTGAGCGATTGAGAAACCTTTAAAGTCCTTCTCAATGATAAAAGTGGTAATGCCACGCTTACCCGCGTCTGCATCTGTTTTCGCATAAACAACCAATGTATCCGCATCTGGTCCATTGGTGATCCACATCTTTGATCCATTAAGGATATAGCGATCACCTTTTTTCTCTGCTTTCATGCGCATAGATACCACGTCAGACCCTGCACCGGGCTCAGACATTGCCAAAGCACCAACATGATCGCCAGAGATCAATTTCGGTAAGTATTTTTTCTTTTGCTCTTCGCTACCATTGCGATGGATTTGGTTCACACAAAGATTAGAATGCGCGCCATAGCTTAATCCAACAGATGCAGACGCACGGGAGATTTCTTCCATAGCTATCACATGTTCAAGATAGCCCATACCCGATCCGCCATATTCTTCGCTTGCCGTCATTCCTAATAGACCAAGATCCCCCATCTTCTTCCATAAATCTGCTGGGAACTCGTTAGAAGAATCAATTTCTGCGGCACGCGGTGCTATCTCGTCAGAGGCGAAACTGCGGACTGTGTCACGTAACATATCGGCGGTTTCGCCCAAATCAAAATTCAATCCCGGATAAGAGTTAGGAATCATTAGTCTGCTCCTTATTAATAAATCTATCGACTTAACCTGATACTTCGGCTGTGTCGGGCATATTTTTCATCACCATCATGGTTGCCAATGTAGTGGCTATTAGCTTTTCAGTCCCATTTTGGACCGCATAGATATCTGCTTGAGATACCATTAATGTTTTGCCGGGCTTAATCACGCGCCCTTTGCCAATCAATTTTTCCCCCTGCCCTGGTGCCATCAAGTTCACTTTGAATTCAACAGTAAGGACAGAATCAGTTTCTGCCATCAAAGAGAAACTGGCATATCCGCAACAATTATCTCCCAAGGTGCCAATCACGCCACCATGGAAGAAACCATGTTGCTGTGACAACGCCTCATCAAAAGGCAACTCAATTTCTGCATATCCCGGCTCGACAGTACCAAGCTTAGCGCCAATCGTACTCATAAATTTTTGACGTTTAAAACTATCCGCAACTCGTGTCTTAAATGCCGGATTACGCGGCTCCATCTCTCAAACTCCCCACAAAGCTATAATTACGAAAGGCCGAGTTCTTTCATTCTCGCAGAAATACGTCCTTCAACTTCAATAAGCTCTTGTTCTGCGGCATCTAAATCACGTCTTTTTTCTTCTAATTCAGTACGACGTATCTTTATTTTCTCAAGCAAGAGATTAAGCTGCCCTTTCTCCCCTGCGACATCATCATACATATCAATGATTTCACAAATCTCTTTCAAGGTGAAACCAAGTCGTTTTCCGCGTAAAATCAATTTCAAGCGTACCCGATCACGCGCCAGAAACACACGGGTCTGCCCCCGCCGTTCAGGATGGATCATCCCTTTATCTTCATAGAAACGGATCGTACGTGTGGTCACGTCAAACTCTTCAGCTAAATCACTAATTGAATATTCTTTTGTAGAATTATCATGCGACATCTATGCTATTCCTAATAGAACCAACTCAGACAAAAGAGATGGCAATCATTATCAAAATCGAAATTCAGATTAGTTTACCTTTACGTAAACGTAAAGTATTTTCTTACAGCGACACTAAGAATATCTCCCCAATCCATAATTATATAAGTTAAGATTGCATCAAGTTAACTTATGAGAATGTAAAATGCCCCTACAAAATCGTGTCATCCCCACATCAGAAATTACGTCATCGAATGCACGTGGTCACTATATGGGTAATCGCGGTATTTTGCATAATGATTCAAAAGAACTAGGTATAGCCCGATGGAAGCATAAGGCTTGGATTATTTGTGTTTTAGATTTCAAGAAACGCCAACGTCGAGTGATGACGCCGAACAGATATACAGAACTATTCTTTTATGACGAAGCAACAGCATTAGCAGCAGGTCATCGCCCCTGTGCAGAATGCCAAAGAAAACGGTTCAATGACTATCAAAGATACTGGAAGCAGGCCTTCGCCGAACAGGCAAAAGCAGGTGAGATGGACCATATACTTCATTCAAAACGTGTCGTAAGTCACTCACGCCAACAGGTTACAATAAACCTTCCCTTCCAAGATATCCCAAATGGATGCTTCCTTATGTATATGGGGCAACCTCATTTGAAATGGGGTTCACAACTTCATCCGTGGACATGGGAAGGATATGAAAACTCGATTGATATTCACTCAAACGGAAAACTTGAAATGTTAACACCAGTACCTAGTGCAAACGTATTACATGCGGGATATCAACCAGACATTATAGGTCTATAAAAGCACCCAAGCTGAAAGCCCAAGGAAAGAGAGAAAACCGACTACATCAGTAATGGTGGTCAAGAAGACAGTAGACGCAATCGCCGGATCTTTTCCAACCTTTTCAAGCCCTATCGGGATTAATGTACCCGCCATACCGGCCGCCAACATATTGATAATCATCGCAGAAGCGATCACCAACCCTAGCGCAAGATCATTAAACCAAGCCCAAGCCAAACCGCCCATAAGAATGGCAAACAAGATACCATTTACACCACCAACCAATACTTCTTTCCAGACAACACGAAATGCATTGGAGGTTGTTAATTCATTAGTGGCAAGCGCACGTACAGCAACGGTTAATGTTTGTGTCCCCGCATTTCCGCCCATAGAAGCCACAATCGGCATCAAGATCGCAAGTGCCACTAACTGCTCTAAAGTCTCTTCGAATAAGGAAATAACGATTGAAGCAATAACTGCGGTTAAAAGATTCACAAGCAACCAGGAAAAACGAAGACGGGTGGTTTCAACAACGTCAGAATAAAGGTCATCTTCCTTTACGCCACCCATTTTCAAAATATCTTCTTCATGCTCTTCATCGAGAACTTCGACGATATCATCAACCGTGATAATACCAACCAAACGCCCAGTATCATCAACAACGGGTGTTTCAACCAACGCATATTGTCTGAATAAGAAAGCCACATCTTCCTGATCCATCGTCACTGGGACGACCTTCACATCTTCCCACATTAGTTCAGTGACTAATTTATCTCGATTGGTACGTAACAATTTGGAAAGTTTTACAATCCCAACAGGTTTGTGGCTCGGATCAATGACGACGATATTGTAAAAATCATCAGGTAATTCGATTTCTTCATCACGCATATAATCGATGGTTTGACCGACACTCCAGAAACTTGGCACGGTCACCACCTCGCGCTGCATCAATCGTCCAGCGGAATCTTCCGGGAAAGACAGGCTTTGTTCAAGGATCGCACGATCATCCGCAGGAATAGCCTCTAGGACTTCTTGCTGCTCAGCCTCATCCAAATCTTCAATAAATTCAATCGCATCATCGGAATCAAGTTCGTTAACGATCTCAACCATCTGGTCCGTGTCGAGGTCTTCGACCATATCTTCACGGACATTGTCATCCAAATGCACCCAGACTTCTGGATCAAGTGAGTCCCCAACCAACTCAACGAAATCATCACGATCGCTGGAACTTAATTGTTCCAGCAAATCGGCGACATCCGCTACATGCAAGGGATCAATAAGATCTTGAATTTTCTCCGCAGGTTCACCTTCTTCCAAAGCATCTTCAACTTGCGCGACAAGCTCATCAGATAATCCATAAAGCTCATCTAATGCATCTTCATCAAGCTCAAGTTTTTCAGCTGCTTCGGACATAAAGCGCACCCTCCTGCTTCCTAAGTGATCCTGTCTTTTTCTTAATCTCTTAAATGAGGTTATTATTTTTCGGCAAAATTCTGTGCATCAACCACCGCAATGGCGGTCATATTCACGATTCCCCTTGGTGTCAAAGAAGGCGTAACAATATGAACAGGCTTCGCGGCACCAACCAACATTGGCCCAACAGACAAACCATCTCCTAGCATCTTAACCATATTATATGAAATATTTGCGGCATCGAGTGTCGGTGCAATTAAAATATTTGCGCGACCTTCCATTCGGTTACTCGGCAAAATCGCATCCCGTAGAAAAGGGTCAAGTGCCGTGTCTGCGTGCATCTCACCTTCCACCATCAAATCCGGGTATTCACAATGCAGTTGATTTGTTGCATCCCGCATTTTTTTGGCGGTCGGATGATCTGAAGAACCAAAGTTTGAATGGCTTAACATCGCAACTTTTGGCGTAATACCAAATTGACGCACCACATCCGCAGTCATCACTGCCGTTTCCACAAGATCATCAATCCCTGGCTCCACTGTGATATGCGTATCCGCAATAAAATATACGCCAGATTGTAAGACCAACATATTAATTGTTGACATGTCATGTACATCATCTCGTACACCGATAATCTGGCGCACATGGCGCTGATGTTTGTCATACTGCCCAGATGTTCCACAAATCATGGCGTCCACCTCACCACGTTTGAGCATAATAGCTGCAATCGCAGTATTTCGAGTACGCATTACCACTTTGGAAAATTCAGGCGTCATTCCCTGACGTCCCATAATTTCATGATACATCTGCCAATATTCGCGATAACGTGGATCATCTTGCGGATCACAAAGTTCAAAATCTGTATCCACATTTAGGCGTAACCCTAATTTATTAATACGATTGATCACCACATCACGTCGACCAATCAAAACAGGTTTGGCAATGCGGTCATCAACAACAACCTGAATAGCACGTAATACTTTTTCTTCTTCACCTTCTGCATAAACAATACGCTTTGGATTAGAAATCGCACGATCGAAGATCGGCTTCATCACAGTGCCAGAACGGTAAACGAATTCTCGAAGTTTTTGCATATAAGCTTCAAAATCCTCAATCGGACGCGTTGCGACACCAGATACCATCGCCGCCTTTGCAACAGCAGGAGCGACTTCCAAAATCAGCCTTGGGTCAAAAGGTTTCGGGATTAAATAATCCTTGCCAAATCCTTTCACAGCGCCACCATAAGCGCTATCCACCACATCTGATGTTTCACGGCGGGCCAATTGTGCAATTGCCTTCACACAGGCTACCTTCATAGCCTCATTGATTTCTGTCGCACCAACATCCAGCGCCCCACGGAAAATAAATGGAAAACAAAGCACGTTGTTTACTTGGTTAGGATAATCAGATCGCCCGGTTCCACAGATTGCATCGGGGCGCGCTTCCATCGCCAGTTCCGGTAAAATTTCCGGTGTTGGATTCGCCAAAGCCATAACCAATGGATCTTTGGCCATTTTCTTAACCATCTCAGGCTTCAAAACACCTGGTGCAGATAAACCTAAGAACACATCCGCCCCATCAATGACATCATCTAAACTGCGACCATTTGTTTTCTGCGCAAATGCCCCTTTATAAGGGTCCATTTCTTCGGTACGCCCTTCATAAACCACACCAACAATATCGCATACAGTGATATTTTCTTTCTTAGCACCCATGCTTACCAGCATATTCAAACATGCCAAAGCTGCTGCCCCTGCACCGGAACATACAATTTTCACATCTTCGAATTTTTTGCCGACAACATCCAAGCCATTATAGATCGCCGCGGCTACGATAATCGCTGTACCATGTTGGTCATCATGGAAGACAGGAATATTCATCCGTTCTTTTAGGCGTTTCTCAATTTCAAAACATTCCGGCGCTTTAATATCTTCCAGATTGATGCCTCCGAATGTCGGCTCCATCGCCGCCACGATATCACAGAACTTTTCAACTTCTGTTTCCGCTAATTCAACATCAAATACATCAATACCGGCGAACTTCTTAAAGAGAGCTGCCTTTCCTTCCATGACAGGTTTTGACGCTAAGGGCCCAATATTTCCCAACCCTAAAACAGCTGTCCCATTAGATACCACACCAATCAGGTTACCGCGCATCGTTACAGCCGCGGCTTCTTTCTGGTCGTCCTCAATCAAACGACATGCTGCGGCCACCCCCGGAGAATACGCCAAACTCAAATCACGTTGGTTTGCTAATGGTTTCGTTGCAACGACTTGCAATTTACCAGGTGGATCCATGCGATGATAGTAAAGTGACTCGCGTTCGATATCGTCAGCCATAATATTGTTACCCTCTTTGACTGAATAATTCTCACACTCCTTAGAAAATTAATCAGCTTATTAATCTTTTATTAGTAAT